>JAQWSX010000124.1 GCA_029242935.1 Akkermansiaceae bacterium | reverse complement strand
GCAATCAGAGTGGGGCTCAGCAGCAAAGAGGTCAAGATGGTGTTGAGGTGCTTCACAAGTGTAAATGGTCCTTCTGTAAACTCGGTTTATCTTTCTAATCTTTCAAGTTTGGCTAGCGATTCCGCCGGAATAATTTTAGTTAATAAGGCTACCTAGCGTGGCAAGAGAAGCAGCTCCCGAAATGAGTCTCATGCAGATGAGTATTCTGTTCATTTTTTCATTCTCTTATTGAGTCACTTTTTTGAAGAGTAACCTTCACGCAACGGAGCACACTAGTGAAAGGGCGTCAAAATCGTGTATTTATGCGACACTATTTTGTTATCCTTCGGTCGAGATCCTGAACAACTAGGTTATTTTGCAAATTGATAATTGGGGCTAATTCGCGCCAGCATGAAAGTTTTCACGTAAAAGGCCCGCTTCGAGATGGAGGCGGGTCTCGAAAATTAGCTCTGATGACTCCTCCAGACCCATAAGTGATTCAGGAAAACCCTAACCCCAAATTAGCTGTTGAAAAAGCGGAGTTTTCATCGAAATAAGGGGGGACTTGTTCGCTCAATCTGCTAATCTCCGGAACTGAATCGCCCCGGCGGGACGATTCGAGTTTGATGCTATGCGATACGCCATTGTCTCAGACATCCACGCCAACATACGAGCGTGGGAAGTAGTGCTTGCGGATATCCGCTCGCAGGGAATCGACGTAATCGTATGTCTCGGCGACGTTGTAGGCTATGGTCCTAAGCCGGCCGAGGTGCTAGAGGCGGTAAGATCGGTGACAGATCATTTTGTCCTGGGAAACCACGATGCCGCTGCCGTCGGCATGATGGATTATTCCATTTTTAACGATCACGCCCGACAAGCCATCGAGTGGACAATCACGGAACTCTCACCTGACGCGAGGCAGTTCCTGTCTTCGGTTCCGCTTGCCATCGAGGCTGGAGAGCTCTTGTTTGTTCATGCGGAAATTGCAGAGCCAGGGCGCTTTGACTACATCGATAACGTCGAGATCGCGAAAGAGAACTTCGCCGCCAATGAACACTTCGCGACCTTTGTTGGGCACACTCACCTGCCGAAGATGTTCGAACTATCAGCCGATGGATCAGTCCAAGAGCTTCTCGATAGCACTAGCGCACTTGATGTCGAAAAACGCTACATTATTAACGTGGGATCAGTTGGAGAGCCCCGAAATCCGGATGACCTCAGCTCCCGCTACGCCGTCTACGATGTCGAAAAGCGTGAGATCGATTTCCGGCATGTCGAGTTCGATATCGTAGCCTACCGGCAAGATCTCGAATCAACCACCCTTGCCCTCCGCCCCTACTTCCTCCGGGTTTATGAACAAGTTGTCGAAGGACGAGAAGTCGTGGTTTCAAATGGCGGTAGCCTAGTCGACATGCAAGTCTCGCACGACTCGGCCGCGCTAGTTGATCTTGGACAAGTTTCCACGATGGTTCAACTGAGCAGCCCAGGTTCAATGCTCGCGAGTGCACAACCGTCCCGCACTCCGCTCTACGCGCTGGGTGCGGCTGCGATCTTAACTCTAGCCGCCTTGATTTTTTGGGTGACCAGAGATGACTTTCCTTCGCCATCGGAGAGCGGCAAAACGGTAATCACCACCAAGAATGAACCACCCTCCAAGAAGGAGCCAAAGAAGGAGCCCAAAAAAATTAGTCCGCGCGAGGTTATTGACCCGCGCATGGCAACTTCTAAGCTTCCCAAAAAACAAGTCCCTCTTAAGGAAAAGCCCAATCCGAAAGATCCTGAGCCGATCCCAGCAATGCCCGAGAAAGAAGCACCACAGACCGATTTGGAACCCGTGGTCGGAGTTATCGAAGAGAAAATGGAGTCGACTTGGTGGCGGATGGACAAGGAAGCTGCCGAAGGTGTTCTCGTGGATGACTCCGGACAAATCAAGTTACTCCCGGTGCGCCCAGGCAAAGGAACACGCGCCATAGCGCCCGACCCAATCCCGCTCAATCAGGTAGCAAACGATTCAGCATTAATTTTAGGAATCTGGCAGGAAGAGAAAGCCAATGGTATTTTTGCCTTGAACACCGAAACCTCCTTCACTTTTGAAGGTTGGTTCATCGCTGAGAAACTCCGCCGCCCCATCTTCCTTCTGGGCACCAGAACCGGCGAGGGGGAAGATAACCGAGGATGGCACATCGACTTGCGCCCACCCGCTCGCGGAAGAAAAGAAGATCAGATGGCCTTCTTCTATGACTCCGGAACCAAACGAGTTCAGGCTCTCGCCGAAGCCGTGAAAGTTGCCGATAAAAAACCGCACCACTTCGCGATCACTTGGAATCATGAGTTCAGCAACGACGAGGGTGAAATGACACTATTCCTTGATGGGACCAAAGTTGCCGCTGCCTCAGTTGCTCACTCCAACATCCCCGGTGAGCAAATTAACCCTCTCCGTATCGGAAGTCTGGGCAATAAAACACCTATTGCCCTGGATGAAATTCGCTTCACCCGCAAAGCACTTCAACCCCATGAATTTCTTCTCAAGACTGCGATCCTTGGAGCAACTATGGTGAAAGGTAATCCCTCAAACAGGGACAGCTGGACCATCCCCACGAATTGGGAGAATGGCCAGATTCCTGGTCCAAATGAAAATGTGATCATCGGTGAAGGTCTGACTGCGCAAGTGGAGAAAAATCCACCCGCACCCTACTCTGGATCCCTAATTCTAAGAAAAAATTCCCAGCTGGTTTTGTGGGAATCTAACAATCTCAGCGCGCTCCCAATGGCACCCGGTGAGATCGTGATGCATGAGAACTCATGCCTCATTTTACGCACAGCCGAAGAGGTAACCTTCGGCCCTATCGAACTCATCGAAGATGCCAGTTTTTATGGCGGAGCTTCAACAAACGGACAGGGCGGCATCCGCAAATTTAAAGGAGAAATAAAAGGCAGCGGCAAACTGATTCTTAATGGAGTCAGTCGAAATCAATTCCGCCTCGAAACCGCCAATACTTTTACAGGAGGCCTCATGGCTTATTCAACTCAGAACGAACCCTTCTACCTCGTAGCGGCCGCAGACTCTTCCTTCGGAACTGGAGATATTGACCTCAAGGGGAACAGTTCATTGATCATTGAAGCAAACCTAAATGATACTATCGCTAACACTGCTACGCTGTCTCTTGAGGGAGTTGGCAGCCTCAGGATCAATGGTGGAGGTGCCGACCCCAATAAACTCTACAAACTCATCTTGCAATCGGATGAGACTGTCGCTGGCTTCTTCATTGATGGCGTAGACCAGGGCGAGGGTCTCTTCTCTGGCGAAACACACCCAGCTATTACCGGCCCGGGAAAGCTCACTGTAAAACGCTCTGATGATAACTAAAATTCTCAAGAAGCCACTCGCCCGACTCCTGACGATTTTAGCAGCTGGAACTACCTTCGCTAAAGCAGACAAACCGGCCTTAATCGACACCCATGTTCACCTCTGGCACCTTGATCGACCCGAAGGAATCTATTGGATCCCGAAAGATAGCCGCGCCCTCTACCGATCGTTCATACCAAAGGACCACGAGGCGATCGCTCAAAAAAACGGAGTGAATGGCGTTGTTGTAGTGCAAGCCGGGCAGCACCTTCCCGACAATCAATGGAACCTAGATGTGACGGCCCACAACAAAGCGCTCTATCGCGGCGTTGTCGGGAACCTCTCCCAAGTGATCGGGACCAACAGATTCCAACCCCTCTTTGACAAACTCTGTCAAGACGATCGTTACCTAGGCTATCGGATTTCAGGACGCACCCAAAAAACACTGACCGAAGAATTCTATCGAGACCTCAAAAAGACGGCCAAACGTGGAAAAACCGTCGACATACTCATCGGTAGTTACACCCTTGAAGACGCTGCTGACATCGCAGACCGCATTCCAAATCTAAAAATCATCATTAATCACTTCGGCGGAGTGAGCCTTGATGGCAATCCACTCGCGCCTACTTGGGTTGAAAAATTTCGCGCAGTGGCGAAACACCCCAACGTTTTTTGTAAAGTCTCCGCCCTATTTGGGCGGGTGAAATCTCAACCAGCTCCACTCAATCTAACATTTTACAGACCGATTCTCGACCTCGCTTTAGAATGCTTTGGCGAAGATCGGATTGTTTTTGGCAGCGATTGGCCCGTCACCCGAACCACCGCCGACTACGCCGCCGTCCTGAAACTCACCCGTTCATACTTTGGAAAGAAAGGCTCAACGATTTCCCTCAAACTTTTCTCCACCAATGCAGAAAAGTTTTATGGTCTGGAAAGAATCACGATAGAACCAGGCAACAAGAAGCTTCCGCTCTCAGGGAAATCTTTCCGCATCAATGGTCGTAATGCCTTCATCATCCTTCCCAAAAAGGTGGAAAAAAAGACGCCATGGGTTTGGTATGCACCCACCCTGCCTGGTCTCCCCGCCAAATCCGAAATCTGGATGTTCGAACGATTTCTGGCCAAAGGAATCGCCATCGCAGGAATTGATGTTGGCGAATCTTATGGCAGCCGGGACGGCCGCAAGGGTTTCAGCGAACTCTACGAATATCTCACAAGACAGCGAAACTTCGCGAAAAAACCCTGCCTGCTGGCACGAAGTCGAGGAGGCTTGATGCTCTACAATTGGGCTGTCGAAAATCCCAGAAAAGTAGGTGGAGTCGCCGGGATTTATCCGGTTTGCAATCTTGAAAGCTATCCCGGTATGGCCCGTGCAGCGGGGGCTTACCACATGACTAAAGATGAACTAAAAGCAGCGCTTCAGGAAAACAACCCCACCGAACGACTCCAACCCTTGGCCGCCGCAAAGGTCCCTATTTTCCATATTCACGGCGATAGCGACAAAGTCGTACCTCACGATCTCAACACCAAAATCCTCGTCGAAAGATACCTTAAGTATGGCGGGCCAGCGGAAGTCGAACTTGTCAAAGGTCAGGGTCACAACATGTGGCGTGGATGGTTTGAATCCGAGACTCTGACTCGGTTCGTCGTTGATCGAGCCCTTGGGAAGCCCTAACAAAACAGCTCGAGAAAGTCATCGCCGAAAAAAGCCTAATGTTCTCGAGTAACACCCTCAGACCTCCCCGTGAACGGGTAGGCCCAAATTCAAATTCATATCAACGCTGCAGACCTTTGCTGTTTAAACTCGCAGCGAAAACTCCCTTAATTAAGCCCATGAAACTGATTCCGAAACACTTTCTTACTCTTACGGCATTGCTCGTTCCGGTCACTCAAGCGGAACTGATTCTGCTCGAACATTTTGATTACGAAGGAACTGATACGCCTCTCAATGAACTAGATGGTGGCGAAGGCTTCGATGGCCCATGGACCGTAACCGGTTGGAGCCGTAATTTTGATATTGGACGCACTGCCTTCGCCCAAGGAACTCCTGGTACGACCGTCAATCTGCGTGGAGGGTTAGAGTTTCCAGATCACCCTTCTGCTGGAACCGCCCTGAGTCGATTTGGCACGGCCGGTCAAAGGGAAGCAAGCCGCCCCCTTTCCGCTGAATCACAAGCGGCTCTGACTGCCGACAACACCACGATCTGGTTCAGCATGCTAACCAGTGCGCCCGATAACAACCGATATGGGACCATGATCTTCGGTACCGACATTCTTAAGGCAGCGCGAGGTGAGTCGGGCAACGGAAACCTGACTTCCGATACCGGACAGGCCTTTGGATTCGGATATCGTTCAGCGGGAGGAGTTAATGGAAACTTAAACGCGGTTTCATTTGTCGACTCCGCCACTGCAACCGTAGAAGACAGCCTCTTCCTTCCCCCTCTCGATCCAGAAGGCACGCATCATGATACCGCCCTCACTGTTGGTAAAATCAATTGGAAACCTGATGGAAGTCCCGATCAGTTTTTTCTCTTTAACATTACATCTGATTCGATGGGAGAACCCCTCGAAGCAGATGCCATCGCGGCAATCGAAGCTGATTTCAAACAAAGTGATTTTAGCCTCATCTCGATGCAGGACACTGGTGCAACCATCTTTGACGAAATTCGATTCGGGACAGCCTTTACCGATGTTGTTCCGGGGGGAACTCCTTCCACTCCTCTCTCAATCACCGACATTACCTATATTAAGGACACCCGCAATGTGATCCTCGGATGGAATTCAATTCCTGGAGCAGCTTACATTATAAAGTATTCCACTGATCTCGTGAACTGGGACAACGATCTCGACGACGGCATCACTTCAGATGGAGACACGACTTCAAGAACATTCACACTTTCTGACTTCGGTCTCGATAATCAGCCCATGGTCTTCTTCCGTGTCGAACGGGATGACACCAACTAAAATAATTTCCTAGGCAATCCAATAAGAAGAGGCGGTTCGAAAGAATCGCCTCTTTTTTTGCTCATCCTAATCCTATTTATGAAGCGAAACTAGGCGTTTAGATTCCTTAATGAGGAAATCAATGTCCATGAAAGGATCGGCCGAGATATCCGACCAAAGCATCCGCCCATTGCCATCTAGAACGAAGGTTCCGTGAAGCGGCTGATCCTCGAAGTCGTCATGGGCGGTGTATTGCTTAAAAACATTCTTGGCCGCATCAGAGACAATTGGAAAAGGGATATCCCCCTTGGTGTAATTATCCTGAGAATCCTTGAGATTAGCAATGTCGTCCGTTGAGATTGCCAGAATCGGAAGCCCCGCTTTCTTAAAGTCAGAATAACGATCTGCCATCACGGTCATTTGTTCGGTGCAGTGAAGACATCCCGCCCCCAAATAGAAGACAAGAACCACCGGCTTCCCCCGATACTCCGAAAGAGAAATCTTTTTCTGATGTTGGTCCGGAAGACTGAAGCCGGGAGCCGGCGGTGGCATCCAGTGAAGTGGTCCAAGTTCGTCCAGCTTCGGACGCGGCAGAAGATCACCAGCAGGCTCATGAGCGACACGCCAGTCAGCTGGATATCCGAGTTCCTTTGCGATCGGAGCAAGCCGAGCAAAAACAGGCGATTCAATCTCCACTTCGGAACCAAATCTACGCAAGTCCTCAAAACCTGCCTTCCATGCCGGGTCATCTTTCTTCGCATGATAAAGCGCATGGATTGCCTTGGCTAAAAGGATGGTCTGCTTATCCTTTTTCTCAATCTGTGCTTTTGAAAGCTCAGCCGCTTTCTCGTGATCACCATAAGCCAAATGCCGAAGAACCGGGGTCTGCTGTGAAGGCCTCTTTGAGAGTGCTTCTTTTGCGGTTTTGAAATCCCCGTTCATCGCCGCGAGGTAGCCCTTTAGCTCAATAACGACATTTTCAACCTTCTTAATATTCTTTTGAAATTGATCATGGGCCTTTTTTTCAGCTGCTTTGATTTCTTTTTCTTTCTTCTTCTCCTTTTCGGCTTTTTCCTTTGCTTTTTTCTTTGCCTGTTCTTGATCGGCCTTAACTTTCGCTAAGTGAGTTTCAATTCCCTCGATAGCCTTTCTTAATTCAACCTGTTGCCCAAGATTTGCCTGCGCGACTCCGATCAAACGAAGTCGCGAAAGATCATCCTCGGGCTTTGATAAGACCTCAAGCCACGGTGAATTTGCAGTCTCAAGAGCTTCCTGCCAAAGCTCCGATTTTTCAAGATAGTCAATCAAAGCACGTCTCCCGTAACGAGCAGATCCACGCCCCGGATTATTCAGCTTAGGATGCCGTGGATTCCCCAAAAGAGATTTCGCCATATCGATACTCGCCCGGACCATTCCGAGGTGGGAAAAGTTCCGTGAAAGCCACTCGTTGTTGTGCGCATAGTTATGAATCTGATCCGGTAAAAGGAACCACTTCATCATGTGCTTGTGATCAACCCGTGCTGATGCCTGCTGTTGCCACACCGCATCCTGATAGCGCTTGGCCTTGGAATAAATATGACCCGGCATATGCCACATGTGCGCGATGCCCGGAGCGGTCTGCCCTAGCTGAGCTGCTGAATCAAGCGCCTGCTCATGATTCCGGTAATCCCAAAGGTGAATCGCATAGTGATGAGCCGGGTGGTTGGGATTTTTGGTAAAAATCTGCTCGAGAATAGCGTCCATTCCCACGTGGCTCGTGATCGGAATACCTTTCCGATTGAACTGCCAACGTCGACAAACCAACAAGGCCTTTGCTTCCAAGTCTTTGGAATATTTAAGAACAATGTCCTCGTATGACTTAATGAAATTCTTGCGTCGTTTTGTCGCATCCTTTTCCTTCTTATCATCATGGTAAGCGACCTCAGCATTGAGATAGGCTCGTTCATGCTCGCTGATCTTAAAATCCTCTTTCTTGAGAAGCTCGCCCGCCTTAGCGATAAATTCCTTAGCCCGCTTTTCATTTTCGTAATTGGCTTGAGAAAGTCCCCAATAGGCCATCGCACAATTCGGATCATGAGCCAGAATCGCCCGAAACGATCTCTCCGCCTCGTAATACCAAAATCCATGGAGTTGCCCCAATCCCTGATTGAAGTAGGCCTGTCCCTTTTCCCAGCTCGAGGTGATGGCTAGATGAACATTACCGGTCGATCCCATTAGAGGCCCTTCTTGCCGCGGCCCCTCGTTAAAAGCGTGGCCATTGTGGGAATGACCTTCTTTGATGTCCTTGTTCGGCTCTTGGGCCAACAAATACGTAACTAAGAAAGGAAGGGTGAAAAGTCTCTTCATTGTGGATTCAGGTTACGTCAGGGATGTGCTGAGCTTTCCAGATGATTCGTTTCATTTCACTTTGGTTCCTTTTTTTAGCCTCTCTCAAGCAGCGCAAAGGCCCAATATTGTCGTCATTTTCTGTGATGACATGGGTTATGGCGAGCTCGGTTGCTTTGGAACCAAAGGTTGGAATCACCCACAGTTATAGGGATAACGACAAAGGTCCCGTGGGGTTTCGGCCACAGCCTCAAACACCATGGGGATCCCCCTTCTGATAATCAGCGCCCCAAAAGTTGTTCACTCGCGATAGGCTGGATTCTTTTCTGTCGGAATTGGAGCTTTCGTCGACTTCTGCCAGTCTTGAAGCTCCTTTAAGAGCTCCTGCTTTTTCTCTTCATTCGTTGAAGCAAGATTCGTTTTTTCTGACAGATCCCTCTTCAAATTGTAAAGTTCGATCGCTCCATCTTCAAAATATTGGATCAACTTCCAATCGCCCTTTCGAATGACACTGCATGGAGTCGTTCGGAAGAACTTCGAGGCGGAATCTGGATCCGCTTTGTAGCTCTGCAGATACCCGGGGAAATGCCAGAAGAGCGAACGTGGTTTCAAATCTTCATTTTTCAAGGTCGGCAGAAGGCTCACTCCATCAAGTCCAACTGGCGCGGTCTGCCCGGCCAGATCCAGGAAGGTTGGATAAAGGTCAATCTGAGAAATTGGAGTTTTATTTTTGGAACCCGCCGCGATCACCCCTGGGAAACGGACCAAAAATGGCTCCCGAATTCCTCCTTCATAATACATTCCCTTCACCCCCCTTAGAGGCTCGGCTCGCGAGATGCTTCCGTGCGGTCCGTTGTCCGAAGTGAAAATCACCAGCGTATTCTTTGCCAATTTTTGTTCATCGAGAGTTTTTAGAATATGGCCCACCGCCTGATCCATCGCATCGATCATCGCAGCATATTTTGGGTTCTTATGCGAACCATCGGGCGACTTCTTTTCGTATTTCGCTGTCAGGCCCTTGGGAGCCTGAATCGGGGTATGAACCGAGTAAAATGGCAGATAGACAAAGAAAGGTGACTTTGAGTTCTCTGTGATCCAGTTTGCGACATCTCTACTCAAACGCTCGGGTAGATGTTCCCCCTTGGGCCCGTCTTTAAGGTATGGATTTTTATAGGGCGAAAAATATGACTTTGGATGCCCCCAGGTAGTCCCTCCAAAATTCGTATCAAACCCATCCTTGGTTGGATCTTCACTCAAATGCCACTTCCCAGCCACGCAGGTCCGATAGCCCCTCGATTTCAAGGCCTCGGCTATCGTCACAAAGTTGGCATCGAGAACTTTCTTATTCTTAATGGGAATGAGCTTGCGATTCTTGGCCTTCCCGCGGTCTGAATTCGCCACCGTGAACACTCCGTGTCGGGGCGTGTATTTGCCCGTCATCATGCAAGCCCGCGAAGGGGCGCAGTTCGCCGCTCCTGCATAGGCGTTGGTGAATGTCATTCCCTCCTCTGCGATTCGGTCTATATTTGGAGTCTCGTAATACTTTGACCCCTGACAAGACAGATCGGTGTAGCCCAAATCATCAGCATAGATCAGGACGATATTGGGAGTTTCGCCAAAAGCAAAAACGGCGCCCAAAATGTGAATAAGTGCAAGTTTCTTAATCATTCTTAACTGTAACGATTCCCTCGCTTCCAAGGTGAAAAGGAAGTTGGTTGGAATACCCTTGTCCCGATTCGGCCTACAGAGGAAACTATTTTTCCAAAAATTTATGAACAAGAATTTTATCCCTTTGGCTGCACTATCTCTCCTAATGCTCTGGCCAATCTCCGCACAGCAGGCTGAGAACGAGCTTACCAAAGTTCAAAAAGACCGTGAGCGACTCATCGATCTCGCTCTAAGGCTGGAGTCTGACTTCGGCAGGACTCTGCAAGATTTCACCGAGCTCCAAAAGGATTACGCCAAGCTCCTCAATAAAAAAGCGGCCCCTGACCAATCCGCAAACGTAAAGGATCTCCAGAATAAGCTTAAGCAAGCTCTCGCAAAACTCGCAGAGAAAACCCCTGCCGGATCAGATCCCCATACCCAGAAGCTTCTGAAGCAAGACATGGTCAATCTCCGCAACGAGCTCCATCGCGAGCGCCAGGATCTCCTCGTCGCCCGCGCACGCCTCATCCGCGCAAATGAACTCGAAACTAAGCTGAACGAGGCAAACACAGGCAGAACACAGGCGACGAAAGAGCTTCAGCAAATCAAAGCCGAGCACGCCAAACTCCTCGGTGAGCTGAAAGCTACGGTGGCCAAACTCAAAAAAGCAGAGCAGGGCCACAAGATCGCCATCGCAAAAATTGACGCACTTCAAACAGAAAACCTAAGTCTGAAAGCAAAGGTTAAAACTCAGGACGTCGAAATTGCACGCCTCCTTCCGATCGAAGATCAGTATCACAAAGCGATTGTAGTAGCTAGCGAACTCAAAAAGGAACAAAGCCGCCTCTCAAAAATGCTCACCGAGCGCGAGAAGCAATTAACAAACCTTAAATCCCATCTCGCTACCGAGGTAAAGCGGAGCCTAGAAATTCCGATATTAGTTCAGGCTAAAACCGAGCTCGAAAAGAAGCTCGCCGCAAGCAGTGTCAGCAACGCAGAACTCAAAAAGAATAACGAAATCCTGAGTGCTGAACGGCTTGAGCTCGAGAAAAAGATCAACGAGACAAAAAAGAATATCGCCGCTATGCGCACCCAGATCGAAAAAAACGAGAAAGCCATGGCGTCGGTTACCAAGGTCAATGCGATGAATGTCCGCCTTGTCGCCGAACAAGCCCTGCTTCAAAATACCGTTGATATGGCCAAGGCCGAACTTGTAAAGGCCATGGGATTACGAAACCGCCTCGAAGCTGAATTGGCCGAAAGCAAAAAGATCGCGGCGACAGCTAAGGCACTCAAGAATAAGAATGCAGCCCTCATCGAGAGCCAAGCCATGATCCAGGATCGCCTAATGGCGAGCGAAAAAAGTTTCAACCTTCTCAAGGCCGACCGCGACAGACTAGATGCCTCTTATAATGATCTCGAGAAAGCGAAGGCTGACCTAGCGACGGAGATCACCAGGCGTAATGATGAGCTAGAAAAACTTCGTGCCGAGCTTGTAGAGAAATCTAAGAACTCCGGAGATGTTGTGGCCCTTAGAGAGGAAAAAGCCACTCTTGAGGCCCAGCTTATGAAGCGCGACGAAGATTTGAAAAAGGCCCGCAAGGAACTCGGCAAACTCCAGATCAACGCCACCGTTCTAGAAAGACAGCTGGTATCTCTTAAACGGACAACCACCACAATTAATCCCATTCGCTACGCCAAAGGAGACGCTAATGTCACCAACCAACAAACTCGCGTCTTAAACGAAGTTCAGCAGGTCCTTAAAATCTTCCCGAACGCTAGCTTCGAAATCGTGGGCCATACCTGTGATCTTGGAATAGCCGAACAAAATATAGATCTTAGTCAGCGGCGCGCGAAATCACTTCATGACTTCCTGCTCTCGAAGGGGATTAAAGAGGATCGCCTCAAGCATCGTGGAATGGGCCAAAGCGAACCAGCCGTTCCCAACACCAACGAAGCCAACCGTCGTCAAAACCGACGCGTTGAAGTTGAAATCCTCGACTAATCCTCCGCTTTGGAAACCTCTCCTTACGGGACCACCACAGACGGTCAAACCGTCCGGCTTTTCACGCTGACCAACTCGTCCGGAGTCGAAGTCCGGCTTTGCGAATATGGTGCTATCGTTGCATCTGTAAAAACTCCTGACTGCAGCGGCAAGTTTGCCAACATCACCCTTGCAAAAAACTCTTTAGAGGGCTGGCTTGAAAACCCGGAGTATCTCGGCGCAACTGTCGGGCGCTACGGAAACCGAATTTCGAAAGGGAAATTTTCAATAGACGGCACCGACTACGAATTAGCCAATAACAATGATCCAGGGGGCATCCCATGCCACCTCCACGGCGGTTATAAAGGATTCAGCCACGTCCTCTGGAATGGCCAACCCGTCATTCGTCCGAGGGCCAGCGGCGTTTGCTTTACCTACTACTCGGATGCAGGTGAGGAAGGCTACCCCGGAAATCTCACCGCCAAAGTCACCTACTGGCTCACCGAAGAAAATGAACTCATTTTTGAGGCAACCGCCAAGACCGATGCCCCTACTCCGGTCAACCTGATCAATCATACTTATTGGAACCTTTCCGGCAAACCCACCAAAACGATTCTGGATCACGAGCTGCAACTGAACGCGAATCAATTCCTGCCCACCTCGGCTGGATTGATCCCGACCGGGAAAAAGGAGGAGGTGAAAGGAACCCCCATGGACTTTACCGAGCCCATCCGGATTGGAGAACGGATTAAGAACAACTTTGAGCCTCTGAAAATTGGAAATGGCTACGACCACTGCTGGGTCCTTCAGGAAGAAGGCTCCGGGGACTTAAGAACGACTGCAATTGTCCACGATCCAAAGAGTGGCCGGATTCTTGAAATAAAGACAGACCAGCCTGGAGTGCAATTTTACAGCGGGAACTTCCTCCCCCGCAAACACACTGGCTTTTGCCTTGAGACCCAAGCATTTCCCGATTCGCCAAATCAACCCGATTTCCCGAATACTATTTTGAGACCTGGTGAGACCTACTCCCACACCTGTGTCTTTAAATTTTCGACAAGTTCCCATTATCTACCTGGCCTTGAAGGA
>JAQWSX010000121.1 GCA_029242935.1 Akkermansiaceae bacterium | reverse complement strand
AGATCCTTCGCCACCTTTGTTTGATTCTGAATCCTGATTTTCACCAGGCTTTTTTCCCATCATTTGGCCCATCATTTCGAGCATGGCACCCATGCTCTTTTGCCGGCTTGGTCATCCGCCGGCTGATGGTCATTGAGATTTTTCTTTGGCGGCCTCGTAGATCTTCTCAATGATCTCAGTTTGCATGGCTATGGTATCGCCACTCGTGTCGCCGTCTTCCAGCTTGTCGGTGGTTTTTGCCATGAGAGTCTCAACCTCGGTGAGGAGTTTGATAACCTTTTGGTTGGTCTGCTCAAGGAGAAGCTCCTGGGCGTTGGCGGTCTGTTTGTCCTGATCGATCGAGACTTTTTCAGATCCGTCTTGGTGTTCGACCATTGCCTTGGCTTTCTCGGCCTCGGTTGGTTTCTTCGCGCCGTCTTCCTTGACGGGATCGGCCAGGCCGGTCGCCAAAAGGCCCGCCGAAGCGAGTGCGGTGATTAGGGTTGCTTTCATAGATTGTTTTTTTGGGTTAATGAGTTGGGTTTATCTCTCGGAAAGTTTTAGGGAGCGGAGCATTTGCTCAAGGGAGCGAGTGCGGCCACGGATGTCTTGCTCAGCTTGGACCATACGCATCACTTTGAGCATGAATTCGAAATCTTTTTCTTCGCCGCCACCGGAGCCACCATCTCCACCGCCACCATTGCCGTCGGGCTTAGGACCTTCGAGTTTTTCCGCCCACGACATGAGGCGGTCGGACCAAAGTTTTGAGAGTTTGCGGGATGTGAAGGTATGGTTCATTTGGATTTTCTCCCGAAGTCTTTCAAGTTTCTCGTCGATGAGTGATTTAGCCATATCTTCGTAAACTTCCTTATGAATTGGTTTTTGGGTCCGCGCATAGAAACGCTCGAGGTCTTCCTGAATCCAGCGCACATCGTTTGTCACGGAACGTTGCTGGCCCGAGAGTTCACCTAGGAGCCTCTGGTTTGCAGGGTCGATGTCATCGCTATTCGGAGAGGCTCCGACGATGGCTAGCTTGCCTGTAAGAGCTGAGTTGAGTGAGTTGCCGATCGAGCCTTCGTCGGCCGAAGATTTCTTGAGACGATTTACAAAAGTGGAAGCCTCAAAATTCTCGTTGGCTTGATTAGCTTTTTCGATGGTTTCCTGCATCTTTTCGAGTGCTTCCTTCTGTTTTTCGATTGCTTCTTTAAGATCTTTTTCGGTTTTTTCCGGAGTGGATTTTTGATCCTGAGCTTCTCCCAGTTTTTTCTCAACCTCTGGCATGTCCTGCTCACCAAGTTCCTTCATATTCTGGAGGGCATCGGCCATTTCTTTCATGGTTTTTTGGTCGAGCTCGCCGTTACGAGCGGCGTCTTTGAAGATTTCTTCCATTTTCTTGGCGATCTCCTTCATTTTTTCAGCGTTCTCAGCCTCCTTTTGCTCGCTTTCAGCAAGCTTCTCTTTGGCATCTTCACTTTGAAGTTCTTCGGCAGTGTTGTTCTTATCGAGGCGTTCGTTCTCGTCGAGGTTGTTCAGCTCTTTTCGGGCGGCGTCTTCGAGTTCACTGATGACGCGGTCGAAACGTTTCTTAATGACCTGAGCGTGCTCGTCGCGAGTCAGGATATAAATCGTGAGGGGCTCAGAAAAAATTCGACCGCGTCCGGGTTTGTAATCCTCGGTGTAGGCAGAAAGAATGAGGGTCTGCGGCGAAATCCCGTAGGTTTGAGGAGAAAAAATGGCGCGATCACTTAGGCGATTTGAGGACGGGGAACCCTTTTTCAGGGTAAGCGATCCGTTGGCTGGTTCATCATCAGATGGTTTGTTGAATGACCCAACCCATGAGAGTCCGATTTCCTTGAGGCCGAAGTCATCTTCACTGATAATATCGAACTCAAGAGTTTCCTCTGCAAGGATCACGATGTTGCGCTCAATTCCTTGAATGTAGGAGGTGGGAACCTGGTCTTCCGAAGTCTTGATTTCGACCTTGAACGATCCCGCCCCGTCGAGGCCCTTCACGTCGGTCCAAGTGAAGGGAACCGAGGCGTGGAAGCGCCCCAAATCGATGGGTTCACTAGAAACGGTAGCACCGTCCATGGAAAGTTTAAGATCGCGCGGCTCTGGCAATTTCACGAGATTTTCTGCTTCCGCTTTTTTGTCCTCCTTTTCAGCCCTAGCTTGTAAAGATTCGAGGTCCGAAGGGTTTTCGGCTTCAATTGGGGCGCGGCCTTCACTGATGGTCGTCTCTTCGAGAGGCTGGGGATTCAGACGGGCCGTTGCATCAGAGATTTCGCGGGAGAAGGATCCTTTGAGCACGACCTTGCTCCCTTCGAGAGCAGTCAACACTCCGGTGCGAATATCGACATTGCGCGGATCGAGTTGGAGGTAGTTTGGCAGGGTGACTAAAGCCTCGAAGTCTGAAACCTCAGGACGGACTTCTGGTTCAACCCAGACGCGGTGCTTGGCGTCCCCAGCTTCGATGGTGATGCGATCTTTGGTTTCCTGGCCGGTGAACTCGAATGGGTAGGAGTTATTTTCGTCGAGTTCCGCTTTCACCCACTCCTGTTGACCGTATCGGGCGCGGGCATCGGCTGGCTTATTATCACTGTCTTCCTTGAGAGGAGCACTAAAGCTAAAGGCCTCACCGAGAGGAACAACTAGCGGGTCTGGTATTTTGTCGGTGTCAAACTGCGTAAAAGTGTAGTGATCGGTGTCTGAAAGCGGCATCAACCAGCGTTTCAGGGCGTTTCCTCCAGCTTTTGGCGCGATAGAAAAACCAAAGGTGATGGCGGCGGCTCCCAAGAGAACTCCGAGCGCTAGCTTTTTGTGCCGCGAGTAGGGGAGGGCATCGTTCATGTTCCGCTTAGCGGCCTGATTTGCCACGTGAATCATGGCGGCGGCACGGAGTTCGGGGGAGAGTGCCTCCTTGGATTCGTGTTGGTCCTGAAGTTCGACAATTCCGAGCAGTCGGTCCCCCAATTTCGGGAATTTGCGCGAAATAAGGCGAGCAAGTTGTTCTTCGCGACGGTGTCCATAGACCCAGCGACGGACCCAGTAGGGGGCAAAAACTGCCGCAAGCGAAGTCCCCGCAATCAAGATAGCGAGGCGCGCAAGGGCTGGGATTGGGAAAAGTCGCTCAAGTGCGAAGACGATCAGGAATGAAATAATCAGCCCGAAGACACCTGCGAGGACCGCTTCCGTAACCTTGATGCGCCACAGAGACTGCTGAAAATCAGCAAGTTGCTTGCTAAGCTCCGCCGGGATGGAGGTGGGCTTTTGGGATGACGAGCGAGAGGATGGTTCAGGCATCTAAGAATGAGCGATAAACACTCTGACTAAAGGTTTCGTAAGACTCGCAGACAAATGGTGGTCCTGCCAGCGGGAAATTTCGGTTTTCTTCCCTATAAAACGACGCACAGGCCCGCATTTTGTTGGGTTTTTAGCTGGTGACCGATCTCTGATATTGGTAAACGTCCCTTTAGTATTTAGGAACAATGATTGATTACCCCCGAAACCGCCAGCAAACCATTCCTGAAAGTTCTGTGAAAATTGTTGGCCTCGGTGGAGCGGGCTCAAATATGCTCGACCGGGTGGCGTTGGATGGCATTGAGGGTGCTGAGCTTCTTTCTCTAAATACCGACGTTAGAACCTTAAATGGCACCGTAGCCGGTGAAAAAATACAACTGGGACGTAATTTAACCAAGGGGCTGGGAACCGGAGGCGATCCAGAGCTTGGTGAAAAAGCCATTCTGGAGGCCGAGGATGAAATTCGTGATTCGCTGAGAGACCGTCAGATCGTTTTTGTTTGTGTGGGTCTGGGAGGAGGATCTGGTTCGGGAGCGGCCCCGGTTTTAGTGCGGTTGGCCCGCGAATCGGGTGCTTTTGTAGTGGTTTTCGCGACAATGCCATTCGCCTTTGAGGGGCGTCGTCGTCGTACCCAGGCCGAGGAATCTTTGAATCAACTCGCGGTTCTTTCCAACGCGCTGGTAACTTTTGATAATGGGCGGATGGGCGAGCTGGTGCTGCCCAAGCAGGGCGTACACGAGGCATTTTCTGCTGCTGACCGAATGATTTCAGACAGTATCACGGCGGTTGGGCGTCTCGTTCTCCGTCCGGGTTTGATTAATGTCGGTCTCGATGAGTTGATATCGGCTCTAAAAACAACACGTTCGCGCTGTCTCTTTGGCTCTGGGCTTGGACGAGGAGACAATCGTGCTCAAACCGCGCTGAAAGCCGCCCTTAGTAGCCCTTTACTTGACCGTGGTTCTTTATTGGAAGATGCCACAACGGTTCTCGTGCATATTTGTGGTGGAGACGATATGACTCTCTATGAAGTGGAGCTCTTGATGCAAGGGTTGACCAAATATATCCCGGAAAATGCTCATCTTCTTTTTGGTGCGGCGACTGACCAGCAAATGAAAGATGCGTTGAGCGTAACCATTATCAGTGCGCTTCCTGAAGATCGACTCCAAGCGGTTCCATTTGTCGGAGAGATCGAAGTCGACGATGAGCCTATTGTGGAAGAAGTGATCAAAGAAGAGGAAGCTCCAGTGATTGACCTCGAACCTGAACCGGAACCTGAGCCTGAACCTGAACCGGAGCCTGAGCCTGAGCCTGAGCCTGAGCCGGAAACTAAATCTGAGCCGGAAACGGAAGATGAAGGCCTCGGCTTTATCGACGAGGAGCCGGAGGGTTTGGAGGATGAAGAATCCGAGGAGTCTGCCGATCAAAAAACCGACGATGAATTGGAAGAAGAATCGTTGGTCGCTGAGGAAGATATTGACCTTGAAGCCGATAGTTTGGATGATTTCGCGGGCCCGAAAATAAAGGGAAAATCAGAGAAGCGAGAGCCCAAACCTGTCAAAGAGCCCGAGCTCGAAATCGAAGAATTGGGTGGGGCTAAGCCGTCTGGCAATCAAGGTGAGCTTCTTCTGGAAGGGGCGCCGAAAGGTCGTTTTGACGGAGAGTCGCCAAATGTCGATAAAGATGGTGAGGATCTTGACGTCCCTCCCTACCTCCGTAAAAAAAGTCGTCGACGCTAGTGGGTTGACACAAGTGGTTACGCTCCGTTCATTGCGGTGTGCAGGTTTTACACGGACTCAAAGAACTTTCTGAGTTTGACCGACCTTTTGGTCTGGCGTTGGGGGTTTTTGATGGGGTTCATCTAGGTCATCAGGCCGTTATTGACGCCGCTCGTGGGGTAGGGGCTCTTGGGGTGTTAACCTTCGATCCTCATCCGGTGGAGGTTTTGGCGCCTGATCATGCACCGCGTCGTATTCTATCAAGCCTCGATCAAAAGGGGCGCATCCTTTCTGAACTCGGGGTCGATTTTCTGGTTGTGATCGAATTTTCACCGGAATTCGCGGCTAGGGAAGCTTGTAAATTCGCTGATGATCTTTTTGCCACGGGAGTTAAGAAACTTTCAGCTGGCGACGATTGGAGTTTTGGCCGCGGGCGCGAGGGAAACATGCAGCGTCTCCGCGAGTGGGGGAGTGAATCGGGGGTCGATGTTTTTGAGGTATCGGCCATTTTACAGGATGGAATTCGGATTAGCAGCACCCGAATCCGTAAATACTTAGAGGAAGAGGATCTCGAGGCAGTTGCTGAAATGCTTGGAAGGCATTACTCGGTTCTTGGGGAGGTCGTTCGCGGGCGGCAGTTGGGTCGATCAATCGGGTTCCCGACCGCAAATATCGTTGTGGCCGACGAGGTTTTACCTCCCAACGGCGTTTATGTGGTTGAAGGGAATGGAATTCCTGGCGTCGCAAATATCGGGACACGGCCGACCGTAGATGACAATCGGGGTCGAAGTTTGGAGGTTCATCTATTCACTGATGATCTTCCGATGGAATACGGCTGGGAGCTTGAGGTCCGTTTCTTGAGAAAAATCCGGAATGAGCAAAAATTCGAATCACTTGAGGAGTTGCAGAAACAGATCGCCTGTGACATCGAGATAGCGAAGGGTAGGTAAGCTTGTCGCACAGATTGCATTTGCCTTTTTTGCTGCTCGTCGTTAAGGCCAAGTCCTCCGCCGCCTGTGTGGAATTTAGCCATGGAAAAGAAAAGTGATTTCGGACTGATTGGTTTGGCCGTGATGGGTCAAAACCTTGTGCTCAATGTGGAAAGCCGCGGCTTTCAGGTTTCGGTTTTTAATCGGACTTCTTCCAAGATGACCGAGTTCATCGAAGAAAATCCCGGGAAAGCTCTTGTCGGCTGTGAAAGCCTCGAGGAATTCGTGGAGTCTCTAGCCACTCCCCGTAAGATTCAGATCATGGTACAAGCTGGTGGTCCGGTGGATGCCGTCATCAAATCTCTCATGCCCCTTCTTGATCCCGACGACATTATCATTGATGGGGGAAACTCTCTCTACACCGACACCGAGCGTCGTGATAAATATGTTGGCGAAGCCGGCTTCCGATTTATCGGCGCTGGTGTGTCAGGTGGCGAAGAAGGAGCTCTTAAAGGTCCTTCGATTATGCCTGGTGGTCCCACTTCGACTTGGGAAGTGATGAAGCCAATTTTCGAAAGTATCTCCGCGAAAGTTGAGGGCGAGCCTTGCGTGGTTCACATCGGCGAAGGTGGTGCTGGTCACTTTGTGAAGATGGTTCACAACGGTATTGAGTATGGTGATATGCAACTCATCTGTGAGGCCTATAATATTTTCAAAGCTGCTGGATTCACTAACGAAGAACTCGCCGACATTTTCTCCGATTGGAATGCCGGCGATCTTGAATCCTACCTCATCGAAATTACTGCGAATATTTTTAAGCAGGTCGATCCTGAGACGGGTAAGCATATCGTTGATCTGGTCGTCGACAAAGCCGGTCAAAAAGGAACTGGTCGCTGGACTATGATGGAAGCCGTTGAGCACGCCGTACCACTTTCGACGATTGGAGCTTCTGTTGAGGCTCGGATCCTCTCTGCAATGCGTGATCAACGGATTGACGCTTCTAAGATTCTTAAGGGACCTTCTAACACCGATTTCAGTCTTGGTGATATGAGTAAAGAAGAACTCGTCGCGAAAGTACGAGACGCACTCTATGCATCCAAGATTGTTTCGTATGCTCAGGGACTCGACCTGATCTCCAAGGTTGGTGCCGAAAAGGGCTGGGATCTCAATCTTGGTGAGATTGCTAAGATCTGGCGTGGCGGCTGCATTATTCGTGCCCGCTTTCTTAATCGTATTACCGAGGCTTACCAGAGCGATGCTCCTACTAACTTGATGTTGGCTCCGTTCTTTACCAATATCCTTACTGATGCCCAGCAGAGCTGGCGTGAAGTCGTCAGTCTTGCGGCGCTTAACGGGATTCCGGCCCCAAGCTTCGGAGGCTCACTTGCCTATTACGATAGCTATCGGTCCGAACGCCTCCCAGCAAATCTCCTGCAAGCACAGCGTGACTTCTTTGGAGCTCACACATATGAGCGACTTGATAAGCCCGCCGGTGACTTCTTCCATACTGAAGATTGGCCCGAGCTGATCAGCTAAAGCGGATTTGGTATCATTTTAAAACGGCGCTTTCCGAATTGGAGAGGGCCGTTTTCTTATGGTGCTATCTCCGCAATCTTTATTTTTTCCTCCAGGTGTTGCGATGAAAGGTGGTGGGATTTCGTCTCTTTTCATCGACTTCCAACCGAAGAGCTATTTATCTCGCTTCCATGCACGAGGATATCGCAAAGGTGCTCATCGCTGAAGAGGTGATTGAGAAGAGACTCGACGTGATCGCGCGAAAAGTTCATGCAGATTTTTCTGGTGAGGATTCACTGCAGGTCGTGGCCCTTTTGAAGGGAGCCTTCGTTTTCATGGCCGATCTGCTAAGGAGGGTTCCTTTGAGACTTGAGATCGAGTGCCTGAATGTTGCGAGTTACCATGGTGGGACCGAGAGTTCTGGGCAGGTTGATTTCCTCGACCGAAAATTACCCGACGTGAACGGTCGCTGTGTTCTTTTGATTGATGATATTCTTGATACCGGTCGGACCTTGGCAGCGGTGACGGAGAAGCTCCGCGAAATGGGTGCGAGGGAAGTAAAGACCTGTGTCTTGCTTACCAAAGACAAGGAACGCGCCCAAGAGGTGAAGGCGGATTATTCAGGCTTTGAAATTGCGGATGAATTCGTCGTTGGATATGGCCTCGATTTCGATGGGAAGTATCGTAATTTGCCCTACGTCGGGGTGCTTGATCCCTCAGTAATCTCCTCATGAAATGTTCTGTTGTTCGAGAAATTGATTCTTTTGATCGAATCGCCCGATCGGGAGGTAAGTTGAATTGTGCTGTGATCCAGGGGTTGGATTTGCGCCAGGTGAATCTTCCGTGGAAAGAGCTCAACTGTGATGGAACGGTTTTTCTTGGCTGTCGTTTCCCTGCTGAGGTTTCGGTTTGCGATTTGATGGATAAAGGGGCTTTGGTTTTTCCGGAGTTTTCGGATCTTCCTTTTAATCCCTATCGTCCCGAACTTTACACCCGGGAAGAGCTCATGGAGGGGTGGACACAGGAAGATGATCAGAGCGTAGACAAGAAGATTTATGATCACTTCGTAAAGCACGGGAAAAAGAATCCGGATATTATCGAGGCATTAGCGGAACGACTTCACGACCATGCGATTGATGATGGCTTAACTGACCTTCTTGAAGGTCGTGTTGAAAAAGATGGTGTAAAGAAAGTTGTCGCGATCATGGGGGGGCACAGCACTGGGCGTGACGATCCAGCTTTTAAAAAAGTCGCTCATCTGGCCCGAGAGCTAACCGCTGCTGGCTACTTTATTGCGAGCGGTGGTGGCCCGGGAATTATGGAGGCTGCCAACCTAGGGGCATACCTTGCTAGTATTAAGGAAGAGGAGTTGGATGCGATTCTTGATGATCTTGCAACTGCTCCCAATTACACTGATGAAGATTACCTTGCCGCGGCTAATCGCGTTATTGAAAGGTATCCGACAGGTTACTCAAGTCTTGCGATTCCAACTTGGTTTTACGGTCATGAACCGACCAATATGTTTGCAAGCCACATCGCGAAGTATTTCTCAAATAGCATTCGTGAAGATGGACTTCTCGCGATTGCGCGATATGGAATCATCTTCGCTCCCGGCCGAGCTGGAACAACACAGGAAATTTTTCAAGATGCCTGCCAAAACCATTACGCCAGCTACCAAGAAGTGAGCCCAATGGTGTTTCTGGGTACTGAGCGGTATACAAAGGAAACCCCATTGTGGGAGACAATCCAGAGGCTCTCGGAGGGACGTCATTACCATGAGATGCTTCTCCTGAGCGATGAAGTCAAAGAAGTGGTATCCTTTATCAAAGATCATCCTCCCGAGCCCAGCGATGGTGTGACTTCGACGAAGGTGCCCTCGTAGATCTCTGGTATTGCGACGGGGTGATGGTTAAGCCGGTGGTGGAAGATTATCGAGTGAGGCGTCTCTCTCAGGGCGAAAGGTTGTGGCTCTAAGTGAGCCGAAAAGGTCTCGATAAGAGCTTTCCTGATCGCGTAATTTTCTCATTACGGTATCTAGTCTCCATATGAGTTACACACGTCGTCATTTACTACAGGGGAGTCTGGCTGGAGGAGCTACGGGTGTGTTGACGGGTCTTGTTCAGGGGCAGGAGGTTTCTGGAGTAAAAGCGGTTCGCAAGAAGCCGCGCGGTATCATTTTCTGTGTTTCGGATGGGATGAGCCAAGGAGTCCTTTCTATGACCGAGGCGTTCTCGAATCAGGTGCGGGGTAAAGGGACCTCCTGGTGGGAATTACTGGCTGGAGGTGAAGCGGTTCTTGGGTTGATGGATACTGCCTCATCAAGTTCCATGGTCACAGATTCGGCTGCTGCTTCTTCGGCTTGGAGTTCTGGAAAGCGTGTTCCAAATGGGCAGATCAATTTTGATGAAAATGGGAAGCGGCTAGAGTCGATCGGTGAAACTCTTGAAAAAGAGCGAGTCAGATTAGGCTTAGTTTCGACGGCAAGTATTACTCATGCCACTCCGGCGGGATTTGCGGCATCAGTTCTAAAGAGGGGGCAAGAAGATGTGATCGCGACTCAATACCTGAATCGGGTGGATGTGATTTTGGGAGGAGGGTCCAGGTTTTTTGACCCTAAAACACGGCGAGACAAGAAAGATCTTTTTGGGAGCTTTGCGCGTGAAAAATATGATGTCGTGCAGTCGCGGGGCGGTCTTTTGAAATCAACGTCGCGCAAGATTTTGGGAACCTTTGCGCCGGGATATATTCCCTACACAATTGATCGTGATCAGAACAAAGAGATGCAGAAGGCGGTTCCGACTCTTGCCGAGATGAGTGAAGCAGCCTTATCTCGATTCCTTGATGATGATGCCTCTTTTCTGCTCCAAATCGAAGGAGCCAGAATTGATCATGCGGCCCACAAGAATGATATCGGTGCAATTTTGCACGAGCAGATGGCCTTTGACGATGCGGTTGCCAAAGTTCTGGCGATGACGGGTGGCCGTGAAGACATCCTTGTCGTTTTAACAAGTGATCACGGTAATGCCAACCCCGGCTTGAATGGAACTGGGGCAGGTTATCGTCAGACCGATGAATCCTTTTCTAAAATCGCCAAAATTAAAGGCTCCGCTGAATTTTTCCTTCAGCGGTGGCAACAGACTCAATCGAAATCGGCAGGGGGTCTGGGAAAGCTGATGGAGGCGATTTACGGGTTTAAGCCTTCAGCTCAGGAGTTGGAAGCTCTTATGGACCGTTGTGCCGGGAAGAAGGTGACTGAATGGAGCAATCAACTCTCTAATCCGGTCGGTTTACTGGGGCAAATTGTCGGTAACGTGACCGGGGTGGGTTGGACCGGAATCTGCCACACCTCTGACCCCACCCAACTCACCTCTATTGGGCCGGGTGCCGGGGAGTTTTCTGGTCTCGTTAGAAATGATTCAGTCCGAGATCGCCTTCTTGGGCTTCTCTTGTGATCGCCGATTTGGTTTCCCTTCTTGCTCTTTGAGGGTGTCTTCTCCATCCTCGTAAGAACTCGTTTTAAAACCATGATCAACAAACGTCGTCACTTCCTCAAATCTACCCTCGCCGCTGGTGTTGCGCCTTTCATCTCCGGTGGAATCGCCGGCGCACAAATTATCGGGGCAAATAACCGCCTCCGCCTTGCCGTCGCCGGACTGAATGGCCGCGGGAAAAGTCATATTGATGGGTTTCTTGGGCAAAAGGGGGTCGAGATCGCTTATCTGATTGATCCTGACAAGAAGGTTCTGGCTCAGCGGATGGCTGATCTACGTAAAAAAGTCGAAGGTAAAGGTCTACCCTTTACCACCAAAGGAGTTTCCGATGTGCGTGAAGCTTTAGCTGACAAGAATCTTGATGCCCTTTCGGTGGCCACCCCCAATCATTGGCACTCGCTCATGACGATTTGGGCGGCCCAGGCAGGGAAGCATGTTTACGTTGAGAAGCCGATGAGCCACGACGTTGCGGAAGGAAGAATTTGTGTCGAAGCTCAGCAAAAATACGGGGTTGTCATTCAGCACGGAACGCAGCGTCGCTCCGATGCTGGGATTGCAGGATTGAGCGAAGCGATCCGCGCTGGGAAGTTCGGCCGTCTCAAGATTTCCTACGGCTATTGTTGTAAGCCGCGCGGTGGCATCGGCTTTGATAAAGCTTCAGCCCCGCCCAAAAACCTCGACTGGAATCTTTGGCGTGGTCCCGCGCAGATTGATGACTATCACGCGAACTATGCTCACTACGATTGGCATTGGTTTTGGAAGACCGGTAATGGTGACATGAATAACCAAGGAACTCATCAGCTCGACGTCGCGGCTTGGGCTCTCGATGAAGATCAAACGAATCCGACTCGCGTCATGTCGCTGGGTGGCCGTTTTCAATGGAATGACCAAGGCGAAACACCCAATACCATGATGGGGATGGCGGAATATCCGAACGGGCAATGGGCCTTCTTCAACGTGCGTAACGTGAACTACAAAGGTTACGAGCGTCAGGTTGAAAACGAATACTACTTCGAAGATGGGGGGCGGATTATTCGTAATAAATACTATGCGCCTGGTTCCAACAAAGGCGAGTCGGTCAAAGTTCCTCAGGGAGATGTCACCCCAGGAGGAAACTGGGGAAGTTTCATCACCGCCTGCCGCGAAGGGAAACCTGAAATGGCGAACGGAAACGTTCTCGAGGCACATTACGGCTGCGTCCTGGGTCACCTCATGAATAACTCGTATCGTCTTGGTGAGAAGGTTCCTTTTAATGCCAAGGCCGGTCGCTTTGGAGATAATGCCCCCGCCGCTGAACACTTTGGAAAACTACACAGCATCATGGCTGATGGAGTAGGGGTTCCTAAAGATGGGGCTGGGTATGTCGTTGGTCCTTGGTTGAAATTTGATCCTAAGGCTGAGAAGCACGTCGGAGATCATGCCGCAGCGGCCAACGCCCTTCTCAAAGATTCGAATCGTAAAGGCTTCGAGGTTCCCGGCCCTGGAAAGGTGTAAGGAGACTCGAGATGAGCTTCTTCTATTACGGATTCTAGTTAAAAAACAAGGGCGGCCATGAAGCTGTCCGCCCTGAGAGTTGAGTGAGGAGAATTCTTTCTCTCGTTTTGTAGAATGGCTACCTCATGGGGTGCGCTTTGAGCAGTTCATTAGGGCTGTAGAGTCCCTCCTTGCTCTTGATTTCATCGCGCACTTTTTTCACATCATCTGGCCGGATAGGGGAGGCTTTGTTTCCGAAAGAGTTGCGGACGTAGGTCAGGACCGCAGCAATCTCATCATCATTGAGAAGGGACTCGAAGGGAGTCATGGGAACCTGGCCCGGGTATTTCTTACCCGCCACTTCGATAGGGCCCATGAGACCTTTCAGGGTGAGTTTGATAAGGCGATTCGAATCGCCTTGTGCCCACTTGGTTCCATTCAGCGGTGGGAACCCGGAGCCGGGTAATCCCTTGCCATCGGGTTGGTGACAGGTGGTGCAGTGAGCCTCTCGGCCGTAGACTTCTGCGCCCTTGACGAAGCGAACGGAATCTTCCTTTGAGAGGTGCTTGGGAGCGGTCACCTTTTTGGCGACCTCCCCTTTGACGGCACTTCCTGAGAAAACGTTTTGCGCAAATTCGAAGCTCTGTTTCATGGTAGAATCAATGCCCCTAGCTTCAGCAATCGCGAGGACGGCGAGCCCTTGGTTTGAAGGAAGGTATGAGGCGGCAGCAATAGATTCGAGACGGACGCGACCGTGATCATCGTTTGCCGCTCTGGAGAGGATCTCGGTCAGGTTGATAAGCTGGTGCTCATTGAAACGAGCGACGCGGACCGCGGCCGCGCGGATGCGATGGTCATTGGACTGAGAGAGCTCGTTTAGGAGATCAGCATCCACCTGATCAGCTCCCCAAGTCACCCAGAGTGCTTCAAGTTTGAGCCGGTGATCACTTTGTTTGGCAGCCCATGCGCTAGCAGCTTTGGCAACTTTTACGCCATCCCGTTCGCGAAGTTCGCGACGAGTACGATAGCGAGTGCGATACTCAGGAAGAGTGAGGTTGGCGAAAAGTTGATCGATTGAGGCACCATCAATTTTGGCCGGCTTAACTAAGGGGCGAGAGGGATAGGTCACGCGGTAGATCCGGCCGTGCTCGTGGTCGCGGAGGGGGTCACGTGCACTGTGCTGCATGTGACCGATGAGCGCGTTTTGCCAGTCAGCAACGTAGAGAGAACCATCCGGAGCAAACTCGAGATCGACGGGCCGGAAGTTCAGGTCTTTTGAAACGTAAAGATCCTGAACATACTTGGTGGTGAAGCCGGTTTCATTTTCGATCAATTTGTGCTGCTTCGCTCCAAGGTATCCGATGTTATTATTGATGAGGATATCTCCTTGGGCTTCATCAGGGAAGTGGCGACTAGAGACGAGCTCGATTCCTGAGGTGGGGCGGACCTTATTGCTTGTGAGAAGGTCGGGAGCTCTAAAGTTTGCACCGTATCGCGCTTTGACAGTTCCGGGGAGCATCCAGGTCATGGAAGGTCCTGAGGTGTGGAGAAAAAAGTCCTGACCGTAATCGTCAAAGGCGACACCCCATGGGTTTGGAATGCTGTACTGTGCGTAGCGGAGGATGTGTTTGCGTTGTGGGCTGTAGCGCCAGAAGCCGCCGTTGGTTCCTCGCTCGGGTCCATAAACGCTCTCGGTGTTTGAGTGAAGGAACACTCCTTCGTTCATCACAAAGGCACCGCTGGGGTCAGCGCAGAATGCCGAGATAGCGTGGTGGGTGTCGTGATCGTCGAATCCGCTTAGGAGGAGTTCC
>JAQWSX010000109.1 GCA_029242935.1 Akkermansiaceae bacterium | reverse complement strand
CATAGGAATTACATCTATACCTGCATTAAATAGGCTAATAACAGCTTTAAAAGAATAGCGTTCATTATTTGGTGAAGCCCCAAGAATAAGAGTTTTATAATTTACCATTGAATCATGATACTCCCCCATGTAAAGCCACTTCCAAAAGCAGCTAATACAACTTTATTACCCTTTTCAATTCCGATTGTTGAGTGTTCGGTGCATTCTAGCGCGACCGGAGCATCGGCGATTCGTGGGACGGAAATTTTTTGAGAGGGAAGAGTGGTTAGGCCGTTGAGGTCGACTTCACTTTCACCATGTGGAAGAGTTGCGGAGGTGGCGACCATCACTTTGCCAAGCGGTTCATCGACCGTATGAATGACGAATTCTTTGGTTTCGCGAATGTTTCGCGCGGTGTCTTTTGGAGTCTTTCGATCTTTATTTCCGGGAGCAAATGCAACAAGCGGTGGATTGGAGCCAAAGACGTTAAAAAAAGAAAAGGGGGCAGCGTTAATGTTCCCTTCGCGATCCTGAGTTGTGACCCAAGCGATAGGCCGAGGTGTAATCAGGGATGCGAGAATACGATAGCGGTCGCTGGGAGGAATTGCTTCGAGATCAAAGGTCATGGAAAGACAAAAAAGAAAATGGTCATCAGCTCCCCGCTCGCTCTAGTCATCTTTAGGCGGCTGGCTTTGGATCCTTCTTCTTGAGAGCTGCCTTGGGCTCTTCTTCTGGCTCAACAATCTCAACTTTGGCTCCTTCTGGAGCTGCTGAAAGTCTATTGGTGACCAAGTGCCAGCCTTCGATAAGATTCTTGCTGACAACGAGATTTTCAGGATCGGTCCAGATGGGAATAATCTTCTGCCGCTTCAGGGTAAACTCAGTCGGGTGGATGGTGAGAATTTCGTTTGGTCGGTATAAGGTGTTACGGGGAATGACAAAAACATTCGGAATAGTGGCTCCCTCGAGGATGGCGCGCACTGGTTGTCCAATTCGGAGAGGTTCGGTCTTATTCTCACTTTCAGATCGTTCCAAACCAAAAGGATCGTTCACTCGAGCAATCACAAAGAGTTTGCGTGATTTAGCGTCGAGAATTCCTTCCGTGCGAACAATTTTTCCGTTCCAAGTTTGCTCGGATCCTTCGGTCAAGGCATCGACTAAGGTGACATCGACAGGTGGATCTTCGGGGTTGTTAGGAAGGTTGACGTGTTCCAGTTCCCTCGCGGAAAGAGATAGTCGAACCTCCGCGAAGTCGGTGGAAAATATTTCCCCGAGGACTGTCCCGGAACTTACGGATTGTCCTAAGCCAACGATTCGCTGCCTCACCCGACCGGCATATGGAGCGATAACTTCGGTGCGTTCTAGGTCACGAATGGCGTCATCGAGATCTGCTTGGGCGGCTTTTACATTCGCATTTGCTTCCTTGAGTTGGGGCTTCCGAAGGACAAGGTCGGTGGGTGGTTCAGTGTAACCAAGATCGTTCCAATCGAGGAGGGCTTGCTTGGCACGTGCCTCCTCCTGAGCCAGGCTTGCTTCTGCTCTCGCAAGGCGGGCAAGAGCAGCAGTTTTAGCGGTTTGGAAATCGGTAGGATCTATGATAAGTAGAGTTTCCCCTTTCTTAAAAAATGACCCGCTTTCAAAATTTGGTGAGATTTCACAAACCCGGCCTCCGACCCGTGGGGTTAGGGAGGTTTTGTTGTGGGATTGAACGAGGCCCTGAGACTGAAGGATAACTTGGTAGTCCGCTCTCTGGAGGAGGTTGGCTTGGGCCTCAATTAGCCTTCGTTCACCGAGGCGAGGACGCGGCATTTGTTTCTCTTCAGCCAGTTGTTGGAACGAAAAGTAACCCACGGCCAGGACGGCAATAGGAAGAATGATGCGGATCAGCTGAGCCATAAACTGTGTAATTGTAGTCCTAATTACGCAAAAGGCGAGCAGGGTCTAACATTCGATTTTTGAGCAGCTTCTATCCGGCCTGTTGGAGCGGTTTGATCGAACCTTTAGCAATTTCCCTCAATTCGTCGATATTCGGAACATCGGTCCCCGGTCCAAAGGAGCGATCTTTAAGAGATTGGATGGATTTCTGGATTCTGCCGCGAGCTTCTTTCGATAATTGAGTATCGCGGAGTAGACCTTCGAGGAAGGCCAACAAGCTGACAGGGGTGAGGGTTCCTGGAAGTTCAGGGCCGTTTTGAATGACAATCTGCTCCCTTTTTTTAAAGAAGAGGAAGTAGATGGAGACGCAGACAACAGGAATCAGCAGGCTTATAAGCAGGAAGTAGGGTGGGGATTTTGAGGAACCACCTTGGATCGGAGTGGTTTGCTCCACCGCGACAAGATCCACATCCTCATATTTTTGTAGAGTGAGGCCTTCATCGTCTGCCGTCGAAAGATTGGCAAGAACCTCGGGGAAGGTGAAGTTTTTAGGAAGATTTTCAGATTTTGGCTCGAGGACGAGGCGCCATTCGTGAGTCGAGATGGGGGCGCCATCATCGGTCCGGGCGTCGAGTTCATCGACTTGCAATTCCCGATCGTCGGTTGAGGCGATTTTAAAGCCCTCGATAGGAAGTTTGATTAATTTTTCGATTGCTGGAACAAGCCCGTGTCCGGAGGCCCGAATTTCAAGGGTGACGTTGCCCTCTTTCTCTGTTTCGCGTTGGTCGAGAATCATAGCGAGTGAAAGGTCGCGGTAAGGTCGCTCCGGAGTTTCGCCACTGGCATCGATCGGGATCGCGGCGGAAGCGATAGGAAGAACGACATAGCCGGAGGTGTCGAGGAAATCGAGGTCAATCTTGAGTGGTGGGACGGCATCGATTTCGGGGCCCTTTGGCTTGAGGAGGAAGTAAGCGTAAGGAGTGACGGTCCAACCATCTTGGGCGTCAGTTCGGGATGTGACCTTTGAGTTGTGGAAGGTAAGTGAGAGGATTTCAAAGTGTTCCTCAAGAACGCTGCGGGCGCCCTTTTCGAATTTGTCGCGGTAGTCTTCGGTTGGACGACCGTAGTTGTATGAATAGGGCGAATTGTTTTGGTTGATAAGGTAACGTTGGAATCCGCCCGACTCACGCTCGATTTCTTTGGTGTGGCGGAGATTGACGAAGAGACCAAAAGGTTTACCGGCGTCAATTTGGTCGGGTCCATCTAGGTGAACATCGAGTTCGATCTCAGTGATGAGGTCCTGATAGTATTCGAAAACACGGGCTGCTTCCTCGATGCGCTCGTGCTTGCCGGTGATTTGGAGGGCTGCTTCTAAAAAACGGTATTTGAGATCTGCTTTGACGTTAGCGAGGCGTGAATTGAGCGTGTTGGCAAAATCGTCAAGGTGACGTTGTCTAGAAGATTCTGGGATGCTTTCGAGTGCAGCTTTGATTTTCGCGAACTCCGCTTGAATGGGTTGGTGCTCAGCTTTGAGTGCGGCAAGATCAGGGGAACCCAGTGCGGCATAAAACCAGGTGGTAAAGGCTTCTGTGGATTCCTCGTCTTCGTCTTCGAGAGGAAGGGTCGAGATGTAATCTGAAGCAGCAGCGGCAAGGTCTTCAAGCGCGAAGGCTTTAGTGGTCGAGTGCTCGGGGTGTGAGGCGAGACCCGCCTTGTAGTTAGACTCCTCGTATTTAATCGAAGCGAGTTGTAATTTCAGAGCCCAGTCGTCGGGGTGCTGATTGAGCGCGTCGAGGCACAGGTTTTTGGCAGCGGCATAGCCTTTGAAGATTTGGGCAATGAGTTCCTTGTCTTTGCGGTTGGTTTTAGCCTGCTCTTGCAACTTGGGGTTGGGCCAGAGAAGAGCGAGGTTTTGTCGCATACGACGGAGGAGCGAGGTGATGGTGCCGGCGTCGAGTTCGGAAGTTTCTCCAAAGACCGATGTGAGGGCTTCAATTCGCCAGACTTCGGCTTGAGAGTGGGCTCGAATGAAAGCATCGGCAAATTCTTCCTGAAAGTTCTCATCAAGTCCGAGTGCCTTCACTTCCGAAACCATATTGGCTAGAAGCTTGAGGTTGCGTTCCTGCTTTGAGCGTGTGAGCGGGATAGTCTCGGCTCGTTGGTTGTAGCCGTAGTAATAAGAGTAGCTGGAGCGGTAGCGGCTCTGCTGGTTTGGGTTATTGTTCTCAGCCCAGACCCGGATCATTTCGCGAACCAATTCCTTGCTTTCGTCCGGCTTTATTTTTGCAAGCTTCTTGAGAATCGGAAAGGCTTTCTCCTCTTCCTTTACCTTGAGGAAAAGTTTGGCGGAGAGCACGATATTTTCAAGTTGCACTGGGGAATCGACTTGCGCGAGCCACTGTTCATCGGGGCGGGTACGAAGAAGGTCGCCGGAAGGGATAGCTGGAGTGTTACGAGAGCTGGTTTGTTGAACGGGTGGCTTGTAGCGGGAGTAGAAGAGATTGCCATAGGCATCGACTTGGGCCTGCGGGCGCATCGAGTTTGAGGTGTCGAGTCGATAGGAGCGTTCGGCCTCGGCATTCCAGTTACGAACGTAAAGAGTCAGGATTTCCTGCCACGGCTTGAGGTTGATTTTCTCATTGGAAGTAAGGGCTACAACCGCTGCGGTCTGGAGCTTGAGTTGCTCAAGTCGGAAATCCGTCGAGCGATGCTCACGAACTTGTGAGGCCATAGCTCCGACGGTTGCGAGGATTTCAAATCCCTCGGCGGATGCGTTGGCGAATGTTTCGGTCAACCAATCGCTTCCGGTGCCATCTTCGAGGTCAGGGACGAGAGCGAGGGCTCGATAAAGAGCTTCAGCTCGTTCGTTGAGCGGCGCTTTTTTTTCACTAATAATTCCGAGAGAAATCTGCCAAGCGTTTTCAAGATGCTCGCCATCTCGATTTGCGGAGTAGGATTCGGCATAATAGCGACCGAGAAGGTTTAGGGCAGCGTGGTTTTTCTTTTCTTTGGCCTCTTTGAGTGAAGGAAGAAATGTTGTGGTTTCGTCGAGGTGTTCGGCTTCAATCAAGAGCCGAGCAGTGCGAGCTTTTGTTTCCTCGTCGCCAAGGCCAAAATAACGAGTTCCTTTTGCGAGGGTTGCAAAGAAATCGCGGGGAGGCTTGCGGTTACCTTTAATTAAACCAGCGAGCTGGGGGAGGATGGAATTGTCAGGAGCCTTCTGTGAAGCGTCGGTTAAGGCGAGAAATTCTTCGGGCCGAAGATATTGTTGTTGCTGGTGTTGCTTGGCACCAAGACTGGTGAGTTCCTTGCGCGGACGAACGGTGACCGGCGCGCTGAGTTGGGTGACAATTTGGCGAAAGGCTAGGGTTGCATCACCGGAAGGGAGGGCGGCGAGGTAGTCTTTGACTTTGCCCCAGCGCCCTAAGGTGACGTCGAAGGTAAAAGTGTTGAAGTCGTTTTTAAAGGCAGCGAGCTTTGCCTTGTCCTCCCGTTGTTTTTTAATCTGAGGGTTTTCCGGAGGGCCGACTTCAGGATCTGCGGGCATTTTTGGAATCACTGCGCTAGCTTTCCCTGCCTCGTTTTTCTCAGTGAGTCGGCTGCCGAGGATTCCGGAAGTGGTACGATCGATTTTAAGGCCCTGCAGCATTTTAGTTCGCTGCTGTTCGGGTGTTTGAGGTGCTTTAGGAGGACGGGGTGCCTTTGAAGGGCTAGCTTGTCCATTTTGCACCTCCAAAACTTGGATCATTTCTGGGGTGATCTTTGTTGCGAAGGAAAGGGGAAGGGGTTTCTGAGCCGATGCTGAGATCAGGGTAAGCGAAAGCAGCAGGGTATTCCTAAATTTCATGATGGTAGGATCGTGAAGTGAACGATGGGGTGACTATGAGCCGGAGCCATCTGCCGGTGGTCCCTGACCCGCGCCGCGGGAATCTTGGGGCTTTTTCCCAGGCTTAGCTTTTGGATTCGGGCGACCGCCCGAGCTACAGCCCTGTCATTGGCTCGGAATCGGCAGGCCGTAAAGTTCGGTCGGTTCGGCGCGGGCCAAGCGGATTGCTGATTCGAGATCGGAGAGGTGCTTTTCCTTATCAGATCCGGTCTGGGCGAGAAGCTTGTATTCCTGCCTAGCGGCTTCGATTTCAGGCTCCCACTCCTCGGCAGGTAGGCCTTCCAGCTTCATGAGGTAGGTCATATAGTAGCGGGCGTTGGCGAGAGCGGAGAGGGTTTCTTCCTTAATCTCGGATGAAATGGTGGTGTCGTCGTTAAGTTGTGAAACGAGCTTGGCGAGGTCTTCACGGGCCTCGGGAAGGCCTGAGTTCTGCATTTTGGCCTTCGCGATTTCCAGCTGAATCCGCATCGAGGTTTCCTTGTGCTCTTTGGGAAGTTTAGCGAGCGCCTTCTGATAGGAATCAATGGCTGAGGTCCAGTTATTCTCTTTAACGGCGGATCTAGCTTGGGCGAGGAACGCTTCGGTGTGATCAAGTTTGACCTGTTCTTGACCGGGCCCATAATGATAGGCGGCAAAGCCAAGGGGGATAAGGAGCCAGAAGGTGGCAAGGATGATTCTCATGAGATTGGGATTTCTTGGAAAAGAGATAGCACTTTCTGGCTCCGGAAAAAAGGCCCCTTTTCAGGGGGGTGCTTAGGAAGATGCTGGATTCGCCTTGGCGTAGGGAAGCCGGGCAATTTTGTGGATTGAGAAATAGGTGTCGAGGGCGGTGGAAGCGACGGTGCCAAGTTTGGGGAGGTCTAGTGAGCCGTCCTCGTCGAGAGTGTGATTTGGAAGATTAATAAATTTGACTCGTCCGACGATAAGCTTGGTGTTGTTTGAGGGGATATCGATAATCTCTTCGAGAGTGAGCCCGATATGAAGTGGGCTTTCTGTGACGAAGGGCGCTTCAAAATTTGGGTGATGGGTTTCGGTGAGGCCGGTTGCTTTAAATTCGGAGATTTCGGAAGGGTAGCGGGCCGAACATTGGTGGGCTTTTTCTAAAATTTCGCTAGTGACGTGGTTGAGGCTCCATTCCCGCATCATGAGAATGTTTTTCAAAGTGTGCCGATCAACAGTGTCGGGGCGGGTCACCATTCCGAGAAGAATCGGGTTGGACCCAAGATGGGTGACACTTGAAAATGGTGCGAGATTGGAGACTCCAGTAGTGGACCGGGTGCCGACGAGGCAGATTGGTTTGGGGCCCGGAAGAGAGGTGGCAAGTTGGACGCGAGGGAGTTTGGCCATCGCTTCCAAATTCTCAGTTGAGATTAACATGGTTGACCCTCGGGCCAATTAACCTGGTGGCAAGGACGAGATTACTTTGGGCTCTTGAATTGGAGGTTCGCAAAGCGATTTGGCGGTAGTTGTACCATCGAGGTCGGAAATTCGCTCATCAAGAACGATATCCGTGGCAAGGTGGATTGGGTGAAGTAAGCTTCTTTTCCCTTTCTTAGAAAACGCTAGGTAAACAGCTTGATGAAGAGCGCTAGGTGGCACTAGGGTGAAAATCTATTCGATCTGTTGCGAATGAATTGATAGTCATTCCGACTATGAAATGGTTTGGAGTTGGTTTTTGTTTAATTGGATTGTTGTGGGGCGAATTGCGGGTGGGACAGTTCCGAACTCCTGACGAGGGACGGAAGGAACTAGAATTTATTTTGGATATCGCCAAGGATCAGGAGAGTTGGCAGGCGAGGCGCGAGTTGGTCCGAGGTGGCATCCGGGATGGGATTGGCTTTAAGAAATGGCCCCAAAAAACCAAGATGCGGATTGTTCGACATTCGAAAGTTGAGCGAGACGGATATACGGTCGAAAATGTCGGGATTGAAACGATTCCAGGATACTTTTTGTGTGGTAATCTTTACCTGCCTAAAATTGCGGTCGATGAGATGCCGGTCTTTCTTTGTCCCCACGGACATTGGTCGAAAGACGATCTCCACCATCACGGGAGACATCGCGATGAGATGCAATATCGCTGTGGTGCTTTGGCTCGCATGGGTTGCGGGGTTTTTGCTTATGAAATGGTTGGGTATGGTGACTCCAAACGAATGGGATGGGAGCACCGCTGGGATCCTCAAGTCATGGCATTACAAACTTGGAATTCGGTGAGAGCGCTCGATTATTTATTAGGGTTGCCGGGTGCTGATCGGAATCGAGTGGGTGTGACGGGAGCTTCGGGTGGTGGAACGCAGTCATTTTTGATTGCGGCCCTTGATGATCGGATCACTCTTTCGGCGCCGTGTGTCATGGTGTCCTGCCATTTTTTCGGCGGGTGTCGATGTGAGAGTGGTTTGCCGGTTCACGTTCGGAAAACTCATGTCACAAATAATGCTGAGATCGCAGCACTGTTTGCTCCCAAGCCGCAGTTGCTTGTTTCAAATGGCGATGACTGGACCAAACATACCGCGACTCTAGAATATCCATTCCTTCAGAAGATCTACCAACTTTACGGGAAGGAGGACAAGGTGAAGAATGTTCATCTCCCTGAGGAGAAGCATGACTATGGGAGGTCAAAGCGAATGGCTCTTTATGATTTCGTGGCGGAACAGTTTAAGTTGGACCGGAAGCTGGCGGACGAATTAAAAGTCGATTTAATTGACCCAAACACTCTCTTTGTCTTTGGGAAAGTCCATCTAGCTCCCGAGGAGCTTTTAAAACCCAATCAAAAAGTAAAGTTTCCCGAGTGAGTCTGGCTAAGAAGGTCCGGGCTTAAAGGGAGAGGCAAAGAAGTAGAGCAGGAGGGGAAGAATTGCTAGGCCGAGTGCGGAACTCACTCCAATGATGAGTGCATATTCACGGAGGGTGAGCTTGAGACCTTCCCCGTCAGTCTTGAGCGAGCCCAGATCATTGAGCACGGAGCTGGGCACATGGCGCATGTTACCGTCATGATATTGACCCCCAAGACGAGAGGCGATTTGCTGCAGGGCCCCAACGTCCTGGCGCGATTGCCGACCGTCAATCATAGAGCCCTTGGTTGGGTTGCCCACGCCCATCACAAGAACACCATCGATCGAAGGGGGCATCTTGGGCATTCCGGTTGCGGGGACGGTGTCGCCATCGCTAACAAGAAGAAGAGTGGCGGAATTTGATGGCCAGTCACGTGCGATTTTTGCGGCCTCCTCAAGTCCATCAAAGAGTCGAGTTTTGCCGACCGGAAAGACTGAGGACATATCCATGCCGTCGAGAAAGTTTAAGATGACTTCAAGATCGCGGCTTTCTTGGACGACTGGTTTTGCGCCATTGTAAACCGCGACCATCGTGATGTGGAGTTTGTCGTCGGTAGTACGTTTTAGGAGTGACTGAACGAGTTTAGAGCTGCGTTGAGTTCGGGTGAGGCCGGAATCTTCTCCGGAGTCCTTCAGTTTCATTGATGGGGAAACATCGAGCACTAGGAGAAGGTGACGTCGTTCCTTTGATTCAATCTCTTTGACTTCGGAACGATGTGCTTTTGGTTCCAGTAAATAGAGCGTGGTTAGTGCCCAAGCTAGGCCGCCGAGGAAAAGAACTCTAAGGACGGGCGCAAGAATGGTTAGGGCTGAAAAGCTCCCGGTGGGTCCAAAAGCGAGGTGACGAACCTTCCTGATTCGTAGGGAGTGAAGCACCTCCGCACCAGTCGCGAGGATGGCAGTGGTTGCTGCGACGAGAATGGGAACGAACATTACCAAGGGGTGTAGCGAAGTCCGAAGAGAGTGAGGAGGTAAACTCCGGCAAGGGAGAGGGCTGTGATGACATAAGGCTCGAAGTTGTCGACGGGATCAGGTGTGAGTCGAACAAGGGAGGCTTGTGCCATTTCATCGATCCGCTGGAAGACAGCCTTCAAGGCATCGGGATCTCCTGCGGCAAAAGTCTCTCCGCCTGTGATTGAGGCGACTACGGAAACCTCGGCTGGAGGTGCTCCTCCTCCGATATGGATGGCATAAACCGTAATATTATTTTCTGCGAGTTCACGAGCGATTTTAACGTCGTTACCATTC
>JAQWSX010000057.1 GCA_029242935.1 Akkermansiaceae bacterium | reverse complement strand
GCCGGAATTGTCGGAATGCCCAATGTTGGTAAATCCACCCTCTTTAATGCCCTCACTCGGACCCGCAACGCCGAGGCCGCAAATTACCCTTTCTGCACTATCGACCCAAACGTAGGCATGGTCACTGTCCCTGACTCACGTCTCGACACGCTGTCAGAAATGTCAAAATCGACTAAAGTTATCCCCACCGCTATCGAGTTCGTCGATATCGCCGGACTCGTCGAAGGAGCCTCGGAGGGAGCCGGTCTTGGAAACAAATTCCTCGCTAACATCCGAGAAGTCGATGCCATCGTTCAAGTCGTAAGATGCTTCGAGAACGATGACATTATTCACGAACTCGGCACTGTCGACCCCACCCGCGACATCGAAATTATCAACGCCGAACTTATCCTAGCCGATATCGCTGCACTCGAGAAAAGGAAACAGTCACGCGAAAAAAAAGCCAAATCAGGTGACAAAGAATCCAAGGCTGAAGTCGAGCTCATTTCCAAGCTCCTCCCCCACCTTGATGCCGGCAAACCTTCCCTCACCGCCGACCTCAATAACGACGAGAAAAAACTAATGAAGGACTTTTTTCTCCTCTCATCCAAGCCCACTATTTTCGCCTGTAATGTAAACGAAGATGAACTTGCTGGTGCGATCGCCGATCCCGATTCACACCCACTCGTCTCAAAGGTAAAAGCTTATGCCGCTGAATCACACGGCGCCGAGATCATTGTCATCTCCGCCCGCATCGAGGAAGAATTGGTAGAACTCAGCCCAGAGGAAGCCGCCGAATTTCTTGGTGATATGGGAGTCAGTGATTCCGGGGTCTCCGATCTTATCCGGGCAGTTTACCAGCTCCTTGGCCTTCGAACCTACATCACTACCGGAGTGCAAGAAACACGGGCTTGGACCATAACTGAAGGCGATAAGGCTCCGGCCGCCGCCGGAGTTATTCACGGAGATTTTGAACGAGGATTTATCGCCGCCGAGGTCGTTCACTATGATGACTTTGTCGGACTGGGGGGAAAGGCCGCTGCACGGGATGCCGGGAAACTTCGAATCGAAGGCAAAGAATACGTCGTTGCCGATGGTGACGTCATCGAGTTCCGCTTCAACGTCTAAGCCAGGGAACTCACTCGGAAATCAAAGCCTTATTTTTCCTGAGGTGATCACCGACAAGGAGCCGCCAGTCACTCACATCCTGATCAGGAGGTATCCCAATGTCTTGGCGTAGCTGCTGCTCCATCGCAGTCCGTTGCAGAGGCAACAACTTTGGCTCTTCCAAAAGGCGGACGATTCCGGGCAATTGGAGCGCTGGAGACATCAGGCTACTTATCTCAAGATACTCCAAGACTAAATTTGCAGGGTCCTCTGAATTAAGATCATTGATCACAACTTCGACAGCAATGTCATGCTCATCATTCGGAAGATTTAACAAGATCTCAGAAAAAGAATCCCGCCTCTCCCGGTGATCTGAAATTTTCTTTAACTTCGCTACAAAACCAGCGATCCGCGCCCGCCCTGATTCACTGCTCCCACTCCTCCCTGATGACATCCGATTCCGCAGAGAAGCTTCGACCTTTGCTGATTCCTTTGAATCGTTTGCCTCATCGGCCTCCGAAACCTCGGTATTCCGGCAACAGACCAAAACAAGGAGGAATGAGATAACAGCGCCCGATCTTTTGAGGTTTTTCATCTTAAAAAAGAAGACTCCGCACCTGCAGAGTCTTCATAATTATCGTTAGTGAAGTCGGTCGAAACCTACTCGTCAGAATCGCCATCTTCACTGTTATTTCCGCCACCGTCGTTGTCGTCACCGTCGTCGTTGTCGTCGCCATCGTTGTCGTCGCCATCGTTGTCGTCACCACCCTCGGGGGTAGTTTCCGGAATAACCCCACCAACAATATGGAGAACACCATTGGAGGCATTTAAATCTGCCTCGACAAGAGGAGCTCCATTAAAGGTAGCACCAGTGTCAGAAATATCGACCTCTAAACGGCCGCTGATCGTCCGAACGATTCCGCCATCTGACAAAACACCAGAGGTGATTTTCCTGAAGGCAATGTGCCGGAGTAAAACACCGCGAAGAGCTCGTTTGTCTTCAAGTAGGGCACCAAGAGCATCCGCTGGGATCGCGGCAAACGCTTCGTTATTTGGAGCAAAAAAAGTCCACCTCCAATAACGTGACTTCTGATCAAAGAAGGGCGTGTATCCAGAGGCGTCAAGCGCAGCCTTGAAAGTAGAAAGCTCGTCGCGAGACTCGATAACACCGACAAGAGTTTCAAGAATTTCAGGAACTAGGACTTCGTCAATCACATGCACAACTCCATTCGCCGCTAGGATATCAGCAGCCACGACTGTCGCAGGACCAACCGTGATTCCGTCCTCAGCAACCACCACATCTAGGTTGGTTCTCCCCACTGTTCGGACTGTGCCGGACTCCAGATCAGAACTCAAAACCGAACCTCGCACGATATGATTTTTCAAAACGAACCGAAGAAGCTCACGGTCACCTTGGACCGCCTCAAGGACTTCAGGAGGCAGCTTAGCAAAAGCATCATTAGTTGGCGCGAAAACCGTCAGTTCAAGACGGTGGCTGTCAAGAGCCTTGTCTAAGCCAGCTGCTTCTACAAGACTTGCGAGAGTCGAGAGATCTTCGTTTCCAACCGCGAGCTCCAAAATCGATTTAGGAGCCATAAACTCCGGATCAAGAACGGAATCGATACCATGAATGATCCCGTTGGTGGCCCGTATGTTAGCTTCGACAACCTTCGATTCATTGACTTTCACCATGGAGGAAAACCACCAGAAGGAGCGGTAGCGGGACGTTTTCACCGAAAGAGTTCCCTCGTTCAATGCAGTAAGAGAGCGACTGCCCAATCGATAGGAAGAAAGGCGCTCTCCAGGAACGACATGGTAAGTCAGCAGGTTCGTTAGAGCGTCTTTGTCAGTAAGAAGCGCAGTTAGGCTTTCTGCAGGGATCTTTTCAAAGGCTGCATTCGTTGGAGCAAAAATGGTCGCCTGATCGATCTCAGCAATCGCCTCGACAAGGCCAGCCTCGGTAACGGCGGTCACCAGTGTCGAAAATTGCTCCAAGTCTACGAGTCGCTCGACAAGATTCTTGGTTTTGGAAGGCTTCTTACGCCTCTTTGACTGAGCATCAGCTTCTTGGGGGAGAGCCAAACTGAGGCCGACGGCGAAGCAGGCAAAGCCTATGGATTTTTGGAGTGTTTTCATTGTCTTTATTTTGAACCCTTGAAAAATGGATTTGTTTTAAAATGCACCACTTCCTAAAACGCGCAAACTGTTTTTGGTAAGTGCCATGCACACCAAAGATCCCCGAAAGGATATCGCCACTCCCCTTCGACTTTAAAGTTTAGCCAACAAGAGCTATGGATTCGCTGCCTCGCAGTGGGTAGTGATTGAACTCTAGCTCCCTGTTCGCGAGAATTTGCTCCCCAATTAGATTCCCTGTTTAAAGAGTGCTCTCACGGATGAATCCGGATCTACTTGGCCTGATACGGCTTCAAATCGACCATCGACCTTCCGTTTCAGGAAAAGCAAATATTCTGGGGCGCTGCTCAAACTTTCGCGCTTTATCAGCTTCAATTTCTTTGGTCCTTTTCCGTCGGTATCGCTGCTCCGTTTTGTGTCGACTGAAAGCGGCTCAATAAGAAAGGAAACAAATCCCGGACCATCGTTGAACGGTTTAGATTTTTTCTTATATTGGAAGTGGAGCATTTTAAAAGAATCTGCGGACTGCCCCTTAAGTGTGGTCGCTAGCTCGAAGGTGGTTTCGAGCCCTCTAAATCTGTTTCTGTCAAAAATGGCGGCTTTCCATTGATCGATAGAGGGAACGGTAGAAACGGCACGGGCGATGACTACAAGGTCCGCCTCCTGAAGAAGCTTCTCATATGCCCAGGCCTCGATCTGGCGTGCCGAACTCACCGCTGAAAGAGCTAAAGTTAAGCCACCAATAATGGTCAAGATTCTATTTTTCATTCTCATGGCATGAAGTAATTTCAAAGTCGAACTGCGCTTAAATTTAGCCGGTAGATTTCTCAGCACTTGCACACGCTACCGGAAACTCATTCCCGAGTGAGATTAAAGGAATCTTTTCAGGGTTCAATCTCCGACTCGCGGTGAGTTAGCAAATTTTCCCTCCGTTCCTTGTTTTTCTTTTTTGGCAAAGAAATCTAGATCAAGCAGGTCTGGAATATCCATGGCTGAGAGATGGCCAAGCTAAAGCCAATGATCCGCAACTCCAACTACCAGATCAAATTTCCTCCTTTCAAATCCAATGAGCACCCGTAGCGTCTCCCTGATGATACGAACGTTCACTCGAATATTTCTTCCCTTGGTTCTCTGCAGCGCTCTCTCCGCACAGCTCAAAGACTCGCCGGTCTCTCCTGATTCTCCTCTCGCACCACAGCCAACGCTTTACGACTCAGTGGTGAAAATCGAAGTTGCCACTCAGGTGCCGGACTACCGGACACCCTGGAATAGCGGACGCTTCAGTGGAGGAACCGGCACGGGATTCATCATCGGGCCCAATCAGATCCTGACTAACGCTCACGTCGTTTCCGACAATCGCCGCCTTCTTGTGACCCGCCGGGGTTCCTCGCGCAAGCACGTGGCCCGAGTGCGCCACATAGCGCACGATTGCGATCTCGCTCTTATTGAGCTTCAGGACTTCAAACCATTTGAGGGACTCCCCTATCTAGATATCGGGGGTATGCCCACGCTAGAAAGCCGCGTCAGTGCCATTGGTTACCCAGTTGGTGGCGAGCGCCTCTCGGTCACGCAGGGTGTGGTTTCACGGATCGACTTCAGCAGCTACAGTCATTCCCGCGCCGATTCTCATCTCGTCATTCAAATCGATGCTGCGATCAATCCAGGCAACTCGGGCGGCCCTGTCGTTCAGGACGGTAAGGTCGTCGGCGTCGCTTTTCAGGGAAATACGCAAGCTGACAATGTGGGCTACATCATCCCCACACCAGTAGTGAAGCGATTCCTCAGAGACATTTCGGACGGTAACTACGATCACTACATGGACCTCGGAATCTCACCTTTCCCTCTCTTCAATCCCGCGATGCGCCAAGCCTACCAACTTCCCGCTGACGGTAAAGGCGTCCTTGTCGCGAATGTTGTTCCGGGTGGACCGGCCGACGGAATCTTAGAGCGCGGCGATGTCCTTCTCAGCATTGACGGAAATGCTATCGACAGCGCCGGCAATATCCGCATCGCCGGAGAATTCGTAGATATGAATGAAATCGTGGAACGCAAATTTGCGGGCGACAAGGTCGCACTCACCCTGATTCGAAAGGGAAAAACTCTTGATAAAGAGCTCACCCTTAAAGCATTCCCCTATTCGCGCATCTACTCGATCCAATATGAGGAAGTCCCCCGCTATTCTTTTTTTGCAGGTTTGGTTTTTCAGCCCTTAAATCTCAATCTCTTTGCTTCCTTTAAGTTTAACGATCGCCGCCTTCGCCAAATCTTTGCCGACTATGTCTCGCGCGGACTCTTCAAGAAGATGGAGGACGTTGTCGTCCTGACTCGAGTTGAAAACGATCGTCTTACCACACGGATGGGCGGCTTTACCGGCATGGTCGTGTCCAAAGTCAACGGAAAGGAAATCAAGAACTTACGCCAGTTGCATGAAATCCTCAACGCTCCGAATCCACCAGAATACCACGCCATTGAATTCAACGGCGGCAATCGACCTCTCGTCGTTCCAAACTCCGAGGTTCCGGCCGCCCAAAAACGAATCATGGCTCAAGTCGGTATCACCAAAGCCGCTCAACTCGACTAAATTACTTTGCCAATCTTCAACGGATGCGATCTATGAAAAAACTTTCTTTTGCTCTTCTTTTTCTCCAGCCCCTTATGGCAACTCCGGAGGACTCGCTTGTCCGGATCAACTCGACCATCCAGACTTACAGTGCCTCCCAGCCCTGGGAGAAAACCCCGCCGCGTTCACGCCGTGGACTCGGGACTCTTCTTCCGGGCAACCGTATTCTTACAACCGCAGCAATGGCGGCAGACTCTATTTACATCGAGCTACAATCGGCCGATAGCACCAAGACCATCCCAGCCAAAGTTACGGCTATTGATTATGAGGCCAATCTCGCCCTTCTCGCTCCCGACGCCGAACTGGGTTTCCTTACTGAGCTGAAGCCCACCGTGATTGCACCACCCGCAAAACCAGATGACGAAATCGAACTCTTCCAACTAGAGACCAATGGCGATCCACTTTCCACGACCGGGAAAATTCGCTCGATGGAATTACTCAGCACCTTCGTAAGCGGGCGCTACTTTCTTGGTTATGTCGTAAAAGCCTCGATGCAGACTTCTGGCAATTCCTTCACCCTCCCCGCCTTCCAAAAGCAAAAGCTCATCGGGATCCTCACCAGCTACGATTCTAAAGACCAAATCTGCGACGTGATCTCCGTCGATATCATCTCGGCATTTCTGAAGGATGCCGAGAACGGTAACTACGAAGGCTTCCCAAGTCTCGGCATCGCCATCACGACCACGGAAGACCCGCACTTTCGCGGCTGGCTAAAGCTACCCGAGAACAAGGGAGGACTTTATGTCACCCGAGTTTTACCGAAAGGATCTGCCGCCAAAGCCGGCATGAGAAAGGGAGACGTGATCCTCAGTGTCAGTGGCTTTGCCATTGATCGTAGGGGATACTTTGAGCATCCAGATTACGGTAAACTCTTCTGGCCACACCTCGTGCGGGGAGGACCCGTCATGGGATCCAAAATACCAATCGAGGTTTTGAGGAACGGTAAAGAGAAGACCATCGAAGCCACGCTTCAAAAGTCGCCCTCACCTTTAGTCCCCGGATATCTTTACGACGAAGCCCCTCCTTTTCTCATCAAAGGAGGACTCGTATTTCAGGAGCTATCGAGACCTTACCTCGAGGCCTTTGGTAAAGATTGGGCAACTCGAGGCCCTCTCAACCTGCTCGACGTATTGAGCAGCCCGGAAGACTACGAGAAAGGCCGGAGGCGCGTTGTTGTCCTCACCCGCGTTGTCGCAACGGAAGCAACAATCGGATACGACCGCCTTGCCAGCCAAATCATCAAATCAGTAAATGGAAAACCCATAAAAGGACTTCCCGAACTCGCCAAGTCCCTCGAAACGATTCCAAAAAACGGGATTCACACAATTGAAACAGACAAAGAGCCCTACCAAATCTTCCTTGATCAATCCCTCTCCGACCGGGTCGATCAGGACTTTGTCACACGAGGTCTACCGTCCCTAAAAAGACTCTATAAGGCGGAGTAAATCTTCTCCTCATTTACTGGGTCGGGATCTTGAGGATCTGATTGATCCGTAAAATGTCGGATTGAAATCCACTGGCTTCTTTGATCGCAGCTATTGAAACCTTGTAACGACGCGAAATGCCGCTGAGGGTGTCACCACGAACGACTTTGTAACTGACAAAAGTTGCAGGTGTAGCTGACTCTAATCCATCATTCCCTGTTGGGGGCGTCGATTCTGGAGCAGCCTCAGGATCTTCGGTCTCTTCTTCTGTCTCCAGCACAATTTCATCGTCTACAACGATGACAGCACGAGGTGGGGCCTCAAGCTCTTCTGTTCCATTGTCAAGTTCAACGACGGGCTCAGGTGTTTCAAGTTCACCAATCACCGCACCTACCTCTGCCGTAACTTCCTCAACATCAGCTGGCGCTGGGCTCGGAGATTCCACAGTTGCAGGCTCAGAAGTAAATTCCGAAGTAGTCTCAGGTTGTCGATCTCGCTCCTCCGAAGAGATCCCCTCCGGGGAGCCATCGGTGGTATCACTTAAAGAGCCGGCTGAATCCGGCTGAGCTATTGTTTCGACCGGTTCGATTTTGGCGGTTGGCAATCCTGATGGCGGGGTCCGAGGTGTCCCGCTCTCCGGACTTGGCTCGGGGATCGCTGAAACGACCTCATCTTCAACCGCCGCCAAATTGGGGCTAACAGGCTCTTCTGTTCGCGCGCCAGCCGGCAAGACCATGACCAGCTGATGAATCGCCTTACCGGTGGTATCAGTGAAGACTTGGCTCGAGCTTCTCTCCATCCCTTTTCGCAAGCGGTCGATCTCGTGTTGGCAAAGAGGTCCTGCCTCCATCCCCCAAATCGCCTCTGCACTCAAATATTTGTCCGTGTTAAGCGTTTTCTTTATCGCACGATATTGATTTTCCCCTTTGCTAACCCTGCCCTCAATCTCCGCAAAATAATCCCCGGGGGGAAGCTGCTCTTGGTCGAACATGAGCCCGGCCTTGCTCATCCAGGGGCCAAACTCAATAACGCGCGCCAACTCTTCCGTGGTGCGTTTTTGCTGTGTTTTACTCTCCGGCGTTTTTGAATCCTCGCAAGAGGTCACATGAGCCATTAAAGCAATAACAATGGGATATTTGGCAACGGAGTAAATTTTCATGGGGACAGGATTAGGAATTAACTTCAAATTAGAACGGTCTTTTTCTAATTCTCTAAATATCATCGATTAGGACAATTGAGAAGCATCGATTGCCATTAACATAAAAAGCTCCGCCACGCTTGAAATAACGGGTTTTTAAAATCAAAAACCCCACTATTCGATTCCAAGTTCTTCCCTAAAATCGCGGCGTAATTTACGTTCTCCAAGGCTCAGCACAGCTCCTGCGTTAAGATCGGGAATATCCGCCTCAAAACCCTTGGAGTAGTTAAAAAGGTGCTTCGGAAGGTATTCTGAGAATCCCTCACGCTCATCATTGGTAAGCCTTCCCCAAACCGCAAAATTCAGCGTCCGCGCAAGCTTCTGCTTCATCTTGAGTGTCAACTTTCTGCCTTGGCAGGCCCGCTGGACCTGTTTGTGGGTTAACTGCTCGGGCGAGGCCTCGACGAGATCGTGATTTGAGAGCCCCCAGCTCTCGAGCAGCAACACCAATGGCTGGGGCCCTAGATCCCGTAATTCAGTCATATCAGAGTCTAAGCATTCACCAGGCGAAGATCGCCGAGGCGACGAACGAGTTCTCGAGTTTCGCGTTGCCACTGTCGGATCGTTGAACGGGAAGCTTCGAGTGATTCAGAAACCGAAGACTCCAACTCATTCAAGTTGTTTTTAAGTTTAGTCAAAAGCTCGTCGACGCGGGCCATAGCATGCTCACAGACAGTGCCCCCTTTTGCGTGAAGCTCAGCGAGCTTTGCCTCGACCTTACGCTGAGCCTCTCTCATTTCCGCACCAATAATTTTACTCTCGGGAACACGACGGAGGTTGCTCACGAGACCCAATTTGTGGAGAAGCATGATGGACCACTTGGTAGGATCGAAGTTCCACGCCTTCACGCCATTGCGGTAGTCGTGCTGGAATTCGTGGTGATAGTTGTGATACCCCTCACCATAGGTCACAAGAGCCATAATCCAGCTATCACGGGCAGTGCAGCGTATTGAATAAGGCTGGTTACCGATGGTATGACAAAGCGAGTTGATGAAGAAAGTTGACTGCTGAACCAAAACGACGCGAAGGGCACCCACGACAAGAAAACCACCAAGGGCTCCAATCATTCCCCCCATGACGAAATAACCCGCGACTGCCGGTAAAATCAATCCAGCAACAAAAGCGATGGCAAGGTAGTGGCGGTCTTGGAAGCGAACCAAAGAGTCCTTTTGGAGATCCTTGACATTATCGATTGGTTGAGGAGCGTTGAGCTTAAAAAGGATCCAACCGATGTGAGCCCAGAAAAAACCCTTCGAGATATCGTAAGGGTCTTCTTCTTGGTCTGTGTGCTTGTGGTGGCGGCGGTGGTCCGAGGCCCAGTGCACTACGGAGTTCTCGAAAGCGCAGGCGCCGAAAACCAGAGTGAAAAGACGCACTGGCCAAGTTGCCTTGAAAGATAAGTGCGAAAAGAGGCGATGATACCCCAAAGTGATACTCAAACCGGTCGCGATCATGTAAAAGCCGAACATGCTCCACATGATCCAGTTCAGGTCATGCTTAAAAAGAAAGATGGGAGCGGCGATGACTCCCAAGGCAGTGATAACAAAGAGAAACGAAGAGTTTACCCAGTTGACTCGATAAAACGGAATTCGATGATTCATAGCTAATATGTGTTTTTGAAGCTTACCTATCGGTTCATGAGTAGCTTTCGCTATAGCTCCCCCATCGCTGGAAGTTTACCAGTTCAGCGACCAAGAGGCGAGGGCCAATTTCAGATCGGCCAAAAAACCAATTTTGCCAGTCAAATCTTTCATTGATTTAAATTCTTTCAAAACTGGCCAATACTCTCCCTTGACTCATTTTTTTTGTCAGACATCGTCAAAACTTTCGTATCCTCACTCCTGATTAAATCTCATGAAGAATTCTCTCGCTCTCACATTTTTGACCGCTGTTCCCCTCTTCGCCGCACATCCGGGCCAAGCTCCCTACGAACTCTATTGTGGAGCCTGCCACGCTCCAGACGGCAAGGGTGTTAGCGGAGGTCAAAACCCCCCTCTCGCCAAAAGCCTATGGGTCAAAGGAAAACCCGAGCGCATCATTGAAATTGTGCTTCATGGCCTGCAGGGCAAGCTACAGGTCGCAGGGAAGGATTTTAATCTAGCCATGCCCCCGCACAAGGACTCGCTCACCGATGATCAAATTTCCAATATCATTAGCTATGTCCGTTCTAGCTGGGGGCACAAGGAATCTGCAATCACCAAGCAACAAATTGCAGCGATGCGAAAAAGCACGGCCAAACAAAAGGATATGTGGCAGGCGTCGGCTCTCCTAAACAAGTATCCCATCCAAAAACCCCCAGCAATCCGGGACCTCCTTTCCTACACGCACCTCGGCAGCTTTAAGACTCTCACAGACCTCCGGAAAACCAAAGCGGTGAACGCCGAGGAAGAGAAAAAAGGCCTCATCTCACTGCAGCACGCCGCACTCAAGAAGAAGGCCCGTGACAATTATGGAATTGTCTGGGAAGGCTGGCTCGACGTCCCTCGCGACGGGAAATATACCTTTACCTACGACACCGACGATGGTGGCTCCGTAGCCATAGGCGGAAAAGAAATCATCACCCGAAACTACGTCGGTCCTGCCGGCAAGCCATCCAAAGGATCAATCACGCTCAAAAAGGGGCGTGTGGATATCAAAGTTGAATATTATGAACTCAACGGTGAAGAACATGTTTCTCTTTCCTGGGAAGGACCAAAAATGAAGAGGCAATATCTTTCCGATAGCAAGACCAGCGGAGGAGGTAACCGCGGTGGCGGTGGTACAACCCTTCCGATAATCGCCCCAGCAGGAGAAGCAATTATCTACCGTAACTTTATCGCTGGAACCGACCCTCGAGGGATTGGTGCAGGATACTCCGAGGGCGTAAATCTAGCCTTTAGCGCGGATTCAATGAGTCTGGATATGATCTGGAAAGGCGCCTTCATTGATGGCGGTCGCCACTGGATCAATCGCGGCCAAGGCTTCCAACCGCCAGCAGGCGAACAAGTTATCACCCTTAACCGCGGCATTCCATTTGCCATTCTTGAGAGTCAAACCTCCAAATGGCCAAACAAAGTTGACGGTAAGATGAAGCCCCGCTTCAAAGGATACAGCCTCAACAAGCAACAGCAGCCTACGTTTAAATATCACTTCGGCCCGATTGCCACACTCGATTACCCTGCCCCGAAAGATGATGGATCGGGATTCACCCGGACCATCACTATTGATGTTCCTTCTCCCGGCTCTGCCGGCGAGCAACTCTACTTTCGGGTGCTAAGCGGTGGGAGCGTCCAAAGCGGAGGCGAAAGAACCTTCGCCTTTGAGGGCGATCTCGTCATAAGCGTTCCTAATTCCGAGCTCCCTCCCTTTACCCGGGAAAATGAACTTCTCATTCCAATTCCACTCACCCCGGGCAAGCACAACGTCACCATCGATTACACCTGGAAGTGATCAGGCATTCCAAACCCAGAAAATTTGACACCATGAAAAACTTCATTCTCTCAGCCGCCCTTATCTCCATTGCTCTCGCAGACCCGCGCCAACCTGAATTCTACCTCCGTGAAGAAATCCCGACGCCAGAAGGCGAGGTTCTCGAGCTTGGTGGAATCGCCCTTATGCCTGGCAAAAAGGTCGCAGTTTCCTCCCGACGGGGTGATATCTGGGTCTGCGAAGGCGCCTATGGAAAAGATCTCTCAAAGATCACATGGACTCTCTACGCGAGAGGACTGCATGAGCCTCTTGGAATGTTCTACCAAGACGGATCACTTTTT
>JAQWSX010000093.1 GCA_029242935.1 Akkermansiaceae bacterium | reverse complement strand
GCAAAACCACTAGCCTACCGCCGTATGGCTAAAGCACCAAAACCCCAACTTTGGCAGACTCCTCCACTTCTCCACGCAGACCTTCCGCGCTAAAGTTCAATTTAAGAAACAATGACCCGACTTCTCTCGTCTCTCCTCTTGGCCATCTCAACTTCCCTTGTGACCGCCGACAACCTGCGTCTCAACCACGACTCCGAGGCTGGCCTCATCACCGTTCACCGCGGTGACTCCAAAAAGTCCATTCTCACCCAAGTCGCTGGCCCCACCACTCGCCCCTACCTTCACCCCATTGTCGCCCCCGATGGAAAAGGTGAACTCACTGAATTCAGTCCCGGCCATCACAAACACCAAACTGGCCTCTATTGGGGATTCACTCGCGTCAATGGCCGCGACCACTTCCACAATCTTCAAAGCGATTACTGGAAACGTAACTCCGCCAAAATCTTAGAGCGCTCCGGTTCCTCGGTTTCCTGGCGAACCTCCTACGACCTCCTCGATGCGAAGGGGCAAGCTATCCTCACCCAGACCCAAACTTGGATCATGTCCTCCTCAAATGAAAAGCACACCCTCGACCTCACTTGGGAAGGCAAAGCCAATACCGATGTCACCATCGGAAAATGGAAATACGGTGGACTCTTCCTTCGCATGCCCTGGCACAAAGGTAAAACAAAAGGAGAAGTGGTAAATTCCGCTCTTCAGAAAAACGGCCAGGCCGAAGGGAAACGTGCAGTTTGGGTTGATGTTGGAATGGATATCGAAGGACGTGACGACTGGGGGCACATCGCCATTTTCGACCATCCAAAAAACAGCGATTTTCCCCTACCCTGGCGAGTCGACGGACAACTTGGAATCGGACCCTCCCGCGCCATCCTTGGCGATTGGAAAATCCCAAAGGACCAAACCGAAACGATTCGTCACCGTTTCATCATCCACACCGGAAAACTCGATCCAAAAGCCCTCACGAAAAAGTGGGAAGACTACAGCAAGGTGCCCTACCGCGACGTCACCTTCATCTCCACCGCTGCAAAACCTGTTCCCCTCATTGACCTCAATCAAGCGCGCCTTGAAAGCATCGTGGAAATGGATCGTGAGGAAGCCTTCTCCCTCCTCTTTACCCAACTTGCAGTCACCGATAACCCCGCGATTCAAAAAGCCCTCCTCAAAGGCATCCTTCTTGGACTCGATGGTCAACGCAATCTCACCCCACCCGTGACCTGGCACCAACTCCGCACCAAACTCCTTGATCAAAACGACCCCGAGCTCACCAAACACCTCGAGCAACTCAGCCAAGTCTTTGGCGACAAGGAAGCCGCCCAACGCGCCCTCGCGACGCTCAAAAACAAAGACGCCGCCATCCCTGATCGCAAGCAAGCCCTCACTTCCCTCCTCACCCAACGTCACGAAGGACTCACTCCCACCCTTCAATCTCTCCTCGACGAACCGGCTCTGCGCATCGACGCCATCCGCGCCTTTACTTCCGCTCCAACGCCTGATGCTGCAAATCTTCTTCTCAATCGCTACCCCAAATTCGAACCCGACGCCCAACGTGCCGTCATCGAAACTCTCGCCACTCGCAAAGCCTACGCCAAAGCTCTCCATACCGCTTTGAAGGAGAAAAAAATCTCCCGCGAAGCTCTCCCAGCCTACATCGCCCGCTCCCTTTCTCTGATGCTCGGACCCGACTTCACCAAAGAATTCGGCCTCAAAAAACTTCCCGCTGACAAGGAAGCTGAGATCGCCAAATATAAAGCTCTCGCCACCCCCGCCGCCTTCGCGCGAGTCGACGTTTCTTCCGGTCGCAAACTCTACCAAACGATCTGCTCCGCTTGCCATGTCATGTATGGCGAGGGCGGAAAAATCGGCCCCGAACTCACCGGCTCAAACCGCGCCGATCTAAACTACCTCCTTCTCAATATTCTCTACCCCAGCGACGACATCGCCGACTCCTACAAGATGGTCACCATCACCACCAAAGACGGTCGTACTCTTGCCGGAAACGTCAGTGAAGAAGATAAACAAAAAGTTGTCCTCAACATGATCGGCCAAAAAACAACTATCCCAAAAAGTGATATCAAATCCCGCACCGTCTCCAACTTTTCCATGATGCCCGCCGGCCTTCTACAAACCCTCAAAAACGACGAAATCGTCGCTCTCTTCAAATACATGCAGACCAAGCAACAAGTCCCACTCTCCAAGTAAATGAAACCACTCACCCCACTCCTCTGCATCTCCGCTCTCGCAATCACTTCCTCGCTTGCCCAGAACCGTGGCAAGCAACACCGCACCAGCGACGCTCCCTTCCTCACGCCCAAGGAAGCCGTAGCCAAAATGTCCATCCCGGAGGGATTCGACGTTTCCATCTACACCTCCGAGCCGCACATCGGCGAACCCATTGCCTTTACCTTCGACGCCCGGGGACGCGTCTGGGTCGTAGAAAACTATAACTACGTCAACCGACGCTCGCACAAAAACGAACAACTCAGCCGCATCCAGATTTTTGAGGACACCGATAGCGACGGCGTCTTTGACACCAAGAAACTCTTCCACGATAAAATCACCTTCGCTTCCGGTATCGCAATCGGACACGGTGGTGTCTACCTCGGAGCCCCGCCTAATCTTGTTTTCATTCCCGACGCCAATCGCGACGATGTTCCCGACTCCGAACCCGAAGTTCTTCTCGACGGCTGGGGCATGCACGACCGCCACGAAACTCTGAACAGCTTCATCTGGGGACCCGACGGCTGGCTCTACGGCTGCCAAGGCGTTTTCACCCACTCCCTCATCGGGAAACCTGGCGCTTCCAAAGACGAACGCCTCTACCTCGACGCCGGCATCTGGCGCTTCCACCCCGAAACTCGCGAATTCGAAATCTTCGCTCGCGGCCTCTCCAATCCGTGGGGCTTCGACTTCAATGACCTCGGCCACGGCTTTGCCACCTGCTGCGTCATCCCCCACCTCTTCCACATCGTCCAAGGCGGCATCTACCACAAACAATCCCGCCCCAACCTCAACCCCTACACCTACGCGCCCATCCAGACGATCCGCGACCACACCCACCTCTCTGCGCACGGCGGAGCCCGCTTCTATTTGGCCGATACCTTCCCCTCCGAATACCACGACCAGCTCTTCATGTGCAACATCCACGAGCATGCCGTCCTCGCCGATTACATGGAACCAAATGGCTCCACCTACATCGGCCGACACGGGAGTGATTTCATGCCCACCAACGATCTCGCCTGGGTTGGCTTCAGTATGGAAATTGGACCTGATGGTGGCGTCTACATCCTCGACTGGCACGACACCGACATCTGCGGAAATGCCATCAACTTCCCAAAGAGTGGACGCATCTATCGCATCCTGCCCAAGGACGCGAAACGCATCGCTCGACCAAACATTCCCTCCCTCACCGATCTTGAACTTTGCCAACTTCAAAACCACCCCAACGATTGGTTCGTCCGCCAGGCTCGCACCGAACTCCACCACCGCACCATCTCCGGGAAGCTCGATCGGAAAGCCGTCCACAAAGCTCTCGACGAATTCTTCGTTAGCTCAAAAACCTCCCCCAAACGCCTCCGCGCCCTCTGGGCCCAACACGTCACCAAACGTTTCACCAAAGACGCCGAAGAAAGGCTCATCCAACTTCTCGCCCACTCTGACGAACACGTCCGCGCTTGGGCCATCCAACTTCTCAGCGAAGACAAATCGCCACCCGCTTCCATCAAGCCCATCTTAGAAAAACTCGCCCAAAGCGACCCCTCTCCCACCGTCCGTCTCTACCTCGCGGCCGCCGTTCCTCGCCTCCCTCTCGACCATCGCCTCCCTATCCTAAACGCGCTTTCCCAACACGCTGAAGATATCGACGACCCCAAACTCCCCCGCATGATCTGGTTCGCCTTGGAACCTCTCGTCACCGGGCACCCAGAAAAGGCCCTCGCTCTCGCCGCTCAAACAAAAATCCCCTTCCTCACCGAATCCGTCGCCCGTCGCATGATCAGCGGGTCCCCTCAAAATCACAAAAAACCCCGTCCAAATCTCCGCGCCAAATGGGCTCAAGCCATCGAAGCAATCGCTCCCGGCTTCAAAGTCGAAAACGTCGGCGAAGGTGGGGTCGTCGCTTTGAAAAGTTTCCGAAACGAAAAAGCCGTCCAAACACATCCCCTCGACAAAAAAACTCCCTGCTCACTCAAACGCCAACTCCAAGTTCCCAAAGGCAAATCCACCCTCCTCAAAATTCGCTGCAGCTACCATCCCCACGGCGACTGGCAGCTCCGCGTTCTCGCCAACAACAAAGTCCTTCACGACCAAATCGTCTCTTTCAAAACGGTCAAGTCGGAGTGGCTCGAAATCGAAATCGACCTCACCAAATTCGCGGGCCAAAAAATCAACCTCGACCTCGAAAACCGCCCCAACGACTGGCGTAATGAATTTGGCTTCTGGCACTCCGTCCAAATTATCCACCGCTAAAATAACGTGGCCGAGCTTCCTAAGCACCCCGCGCCAAACACGCCTCTCACCTACCGCTTCTAGGCCCGAGACTTTAACCCTTTCACGCCAAAAGAAAATTCCTACGAGGTCACAGAAAAAATTTCATCGGGGCATTGGAAGCAAGACTAGTTGGTGTTCTCTAGTGGAAGGCCTGAGAAAGGATGCGGAAGTTTTGCGGGGTGGTCATCTCGCAAGATAATGGCATGACAAATGAGGAAAGAGACCTGATGCTCCGGCTATGACCAAATTCGTTCGACTTTGTTTGGCGCTGATCTTGACCGGTGTTTTTTCAGCTGAAAGAGGTCACGCCCAAAACGAGAAAGGCCAGGGGCGGGTGATGAGTTGGGTGCCACCTTACGCGGTAGAGGCTTGCAGGAAGAGTCTGGATCAATCGTTCGACGGAATCGTATTGAAGGAAGGGTTAACCCATTTGGGACTACAGTTTTGGGTGCCGACCGAGGACGGGGAAGTCAAGTTCGTGGATCGGTTCAAGCCGATTGGTGATGCGACGGTTTCTAGTTTCCGGAAGTGGGGAGAGGCAAATGGAGTGAAGACCATGCTCTGCGCTTACAATACCAGCACAAAGGGGTGGGACTGGGAACTGGCGAGGTCAGCATTTGAGAAAAATCGGGATAAATTGGTGGAGGTGCTGGTTTCGGAAACCTTGCGCCTGAAGCTCGACGGAGTGGATATTGATTTCGAGGGGAAAGGGAATCGGGACAAAGACCGGGAGGCTTTTATCTCATTCATCAAGGAGCTGTCCAGGCGACTCCGGGAGGAAGGAAAAGAATTGACGGTCGATACGTTTGCCTACAAGTGGCACGCGCCCAACCAGAGATGGTGGGCTGAGCTATTGCCTCACATCGATGGGTTGCATGTGATGGGTTATTCGGAGACTGGAGCCGGGGCCACGGATTGGCGGTCTTATGAATTTATTGCGAAGGCGGGAGGAAAGCACTCGTCAAAACTACTTTTGGGGGTGCCCAGTCATCTCGCGAAGTGGCAGCGGAAGTCAGCGTTTCAACAGGTGAGCTGGATTGGCTCAAAGTCGTTGATGGGGTTGGCCATCTGGGATTTGCAGTTGCAAGCTCCTGAGTGGAGGCGGAGGGATATTTGGGAGGGAATTGGCAAGATCAAGAAAGGCAGGAAAGAGTAGTCGTCAAAGTTCGTCTGGGATGGAAAGATTTTTGGGCCTAGAGGGGCTAGCGATGGAGCCTTAGTATTTTATTAAAATCCTCTCCTTCTTTTTCTCCGTGGCCGTGGTGGCGGTGCTTTCGTTGAGGGCCAAGACTCCCAACATCGAGGTGATCTTTTGTGATGATCTTGGTTATTTCAATGTAAGCCCCTTTCCCCCCTCTGCTCCGGTCCAAATGTGACTTCATGGCCTACCGCCAAAATCAAATTCCTAGCAGTAAAACCTTGGCTACGCGGCTTCCCTACCTACGCTCCTACGGCATGGACAACGCTCTGAAAACCTCAATTCCCGGCAAAATGCCTGCTGGGCGAGCAGTTCATCGTCCCGAAACATCCTCAAACGCCACCTCATTCCACAACAGCCCCCCTCTTTCCCCCGCAACCCCCTTTCACCCCATCAGCTCCGGTCCAAATTCGGCTTCAAAGCCCTACCGCCCAAAGCAAATTCCTAGCAGCCCTAAAGTAGGTGTAGAAAAAAAAGGAATGAATGTTTTATTTTTTCAGCATTTTAAGTTTTGTGCGCGCTAAGTTGTGTAAATCGAATTGAAGAAGAACAAAAATATGAAATTTGTTAAAAGAATCTCCGCCGCCATTCTATTCTTAAATTTGCCGGTTTCGTGTGCCGGTAGCCCAGATAGTGCCTACTCTTTTGAGTCTCGGCAAATGGCAGTTGATTTTCGCATCGTTCTATATGCCGCTTCATTCGAACAAGCCGAATCTGCCGCCAATAAGGCCTTCCAACGCATCAGTCAACTCAATGATATTATGAGTGATTATAAAACAGATAGCGAAATATGGAAACTCTCTGAAAATTCCGGTAAAAATGAAAACACCTTAGTTAGCACGGATCTGTGGAATGTAATGGAAGCGGCCCGTGAAATAAATTCTCTCAGTAATGCAGCTTTTGACGTTACCGCCGGGCCGCTTACTCTCTTATGGCGTCAATCTCGCTGGACAAAAAAAATACCGCGTCAGCGCTCACTAGAACGCGCCATGCTCAGGGTTGGTATGGATAAAGTTATTTTTGATGAACAAAATCGACGCCTATTACTAACAACAGGTGGTATGCGCCTTGATTTGGGCGGAATTGCTAAAGGCTATGCCGCCGATGAAGCTTTGAAATCCTTATGTCACGATGGAATTAAACACGCTCTCGTTGACGGGAGTGGTGATATGGTCATGACGACTCACCCTCAAGGCCAGTGGCCGTTATATATATCCGACACTAAAGATGAAAAAGGTGATTTGATCCATTTGAAACGGGGGGCAATTGCCACTTCAGGGGATACACTCCAGTATGTTGAAATTAATGGTAAACGCTATTCACATATTATTGATCCACGCAGTGGCTTTGCTCTTGAAAACCGCTGCCGCGTCAGTGTCATTGCCAATAATTGTCGCCAGGCCGACAGTCTGGCTTCGGCAATCAGTGTCATGGGGCCGCAAGAAGGTCTTAGGATGATAGAAAAAACAAGCGGTGCAGAAGCCCTAATTGTGCAGGTACGCGATGGCTGTAAGTTTTATTATAAGTCATCCGCTTTCCCAGAATTTGAAAAATTAAAATAGAAATCCATATGTTTAAAAAATCCATACTTATCACAACGGCATTGCTTGCCGCTTGGCCCTTAAGTGCTGCCAAGCTCGATTTCGCACGCGATGTAAAACCAATTCTCGAATTCAACTGCGTAAGCTGCCATCAGGAAAGCAAAGCAAAAGGCGGTTTGCGGCTGGATACACAGGCAGAAATGTTAAAAGGGGCCGGCAAGAAGAAAAAACACCCGGTTGTTATTCCTGGAAAACCGCTGGAGAGCTCCCTTTATTCGACAAGTGTCCTTGCAGCCGATGATGCCGATGTTATGCCGCCGACTGACCATATGCATGTTTTGAGTATAGAAGAAACAACAGTTCTAAAAAACTGGATAACTCAGGGAGCTCATTGGACCAAAGGTGTAAAGCTGAACGCGCAAAAACACCAGTTACCGGAAAAAGTTGATTTCGTTAAACACATTCAACCTGTTTTGGAATACGCCTGTATCAGCTGCCACGGTCCGACAAAACAGAAAGCCGATTTGCGCCTCGATACTAAAGAGTGGGCTTTTACAAACAATGAAGATGTTGAGAGTTCCATTACTCCGGGAAACCCACTGAAGAGTACTCTTTATACTTTGATTTTGCTCACAGAAGAAAACGATGAGGATGACATGATGATGCCACCTTCCAAGAACAGGAAAAAAGGGCAGTTTGTGACTTATAAGGAGAGCGCTTTGATTCGCAAATGGATCGAGCAGGGCGCAGAATACCCGGCTGAAGTAAAACTGCTGCCCAAAAAGCGTCCTTCGAAAGTTGTTGCTGGAGTCGATATATCTCCCAGTGAACTTTACACGAAGCTTGGTTTTGAGAAGCTGGCCGGTAACCTTCAGGAAACAAAAAACTATACAAATACTATACCGGGAACTGACGCAACTTACGATATGCTGGCTATTCCAGGTGGCACTTATGTGCGCGGTGGGTCAGAAAAAAATGAACAACCGAAACAAGAAGTGAGCATTGACCCTTTCTGGATGCAAAAGTACGAGATGACCTGGAAGCAGTATGAAATCTGGCAGTTTAATCTGGATATAGTGCGCCGCGATAAAGATAGATATAAGAGTAATGAAGCCGATGTTCTGGCCGATATCGTGTCGCGTCCGACTGGCCCTTACATGGATATGAGTTTCAGTATGGGCAAGGAGAATCGACCGGTTATCTGCATGACTCAGTTGGCGGCAAAGTGTTATTGCATGTGGCTCTCTGCTAAAACGGGGCATTTTTATCGGTTGGCAACTGAAGCAGAATGGGAATATGCCTGCCGTGCCGGCACAAAAACTAAATATTCATTCGGTGATGATGAGTCAAAACTTGGTGATTATGCCTGGTACTTTGAGAATTCAGACGAGAAATACCAAGAAGTTGGTAAGAAAAAACCAAACCCATGGGGCCTCCACGATATGCACGGAAATGTTTCTGAATGGGTCCTGGATAGTTTTGATAAAGACTTCTATCAACAAGGGTCATTGGAAAACCCTGTATCCTCTGCGGTGGCGGCCGGAACTGACAATCCTCCTTTGGAAGCAGCCTGGCCGACTAAAATTTATGACCGGGTGGCCCGTGGCGGCGGCTGGGATGATGATCCAGCTGATCTGCGCAGTGCCAAACGCTTGCTGTCATATCCGGGATGGAAGGACCAGGACCCTCAGGCTCCAAAATCTGTATGGTATCACACCGATGCCCATTGGGTTGGTTTTCGCATCGTTCGTTCAGCGCGTATTCCACTCCTCAAAGATCTGCATAAATACTGGCCTACCGACGAGGAAATTAAATCGATTCCCAAGCGTTGATAAAGATACTGTTTCCAAGGTTGAAAGCTTTGATGAATCAATGGAGTTTATGATAAATGTCCTTAATTTGTGATCTATTACTTTATAGAGTGCGGTCGTGAACTTTTAAATAGATAAAGGTTATTATAATGGCTCTCGAAGATAGGTAAAACAACCTCCTTTTCCCCGCCCTCCGATCCGGTCCCAATGCGACTTCAAACCTTTTCCGCCAAAAGAAAATTCCTAGCACTAGCAGTTTAGAACTTCTGCTGGTGCCCCTCTATAAGCTTCTTGAGTCGAGCTGCAACTTCCTTCTCTTTTTCAAATAAGTTCACCTTCTCTTCTGGATCATTCTCTAAATCAAACAATGCCCACTCAATTTTTTTGCCTGCCTGCCTTCCTGGCATCCCACCTTTTCCACCCTCTACAACATGACGATACCCGTGGGGTTTATGTAACTTCCACTTCCCGTCACCACTCACAATACATTCTAAATTTCTACCTGTCGTAAAAGCATAATACGCATGCGGATTCTCAGCATCCCCCCTCCCACCAAGCATCTTCCAAATATTCTTCCCATCAATCTCATTCGTCGGCAACTTCGCCCCAGTCAAATGAGCCACTGTTGGTAACAGATCAATCGAGCAAATAGCTTTATCCAACACACTTCCTGCTTTCACCTTCGCCGGATACTTGAACACGGTTGCCGACCGTGTCCCACCATCAAAACTCGTCGCCTTTGCCTCTCGAAATGGCGTCACCCCAGCCCTCTCGCCATAAGCTGCCCAAGGTCCGTTATCAGAACTAAAAATCACTAAGGTGTCACGCTCCACTCCAGCCTCCTTCAAAGCATTATTCACCTGACCTACACTCCAATCGATCTCCATAATGACATCACCATACAATCCCTTGCCAGATTTCCCCTGAAATTCCTTGCTGCAGAACAAGGGAACATGGGGCATCGAATGAGCTAAATACAAAAAGAATGGCTTCTCCTTATTTCGCTTAATGAAATCTACAGAGTAGTCGGTCGCCCACTTGGTCAAACTCTCCTGATCCTTCTTTGATACATCTTCTATTTTCACCTTCCCATTCTCCCAATATTGCAATGGTTTCTTTCCCCAATGCTTTGGGCTCACAGGGTGAAATCGCCACATGTCATTAGAATACATCAACCCCGCATGCTCATCAAAACCCCTCGCCAATGGTCGAGTCTCAGCTTGATCACCACAGTGCCACTTGCCAAAATGCCCAGTAGAATACCCATGTTTCTTTAACATTTCGGCCATCGTCATAAACTTTGGCTCCAACCCTCTCCCTCCAGGTCCATGAGCACTAAATACCTTGGTCCTTCCTGGATAACATCCACTTAACAACGCAGCCCTAGATGCCGAACAGATGCCCTGAGGAACATAAAACTGGTTAAGCCGCATTCCCTGCTTCGCCAATTTCTCCACTTCTGGCGTCGCATACGCAGGATCACCAAAGGGCTTGAAATCGCCATAACCCGAATCATCCAAGAAAATCACAACCACATTCGGCTTCTTCTCCTCGGCAACACACGCATTTACCACCGCCATCACAATCCCGATTCCATAGAATATACGTTTCATATATAGTCTATAAACACACACTCCATTAGTCCTTTCAAGCCAACCCCCTTTCACCCCATCAGCTCCGGTCCAAATGCGACTTCAACCCTTTCGCCCAAAAGTAAATTCCTAGCAGTCGTGTCGTAGAATTTGATTGATTCTGTTTTCTCGTCATTCATGATTTTCACCGGCTTGGAGGATTCCACCCCACCTGAAAACCCATGTCTTCTAGCAATTAGCAGTTTGAGTCTCTCGGCATTCCAAAACGCCTCAAGGCACCGCAGAACCAGCACGCAGCTGCTCGGGATACTGCTTCTCTACAGCTCATTTTCTCCTCTGAACGCCGAGAACCCAGGCTTCGCCTTCTTTGAGAAGAAGATCCGCCCCGTCCTCTCTGAGCACTGCTACGAGTGCCACTCCGTAAACGCCAAAAAGGTCGGCGGAAAACTCCTGCTCGATAGCCGCACCGGAATCCTCAAGGGCGGCGAGTCCGGTCCGCTTTTTGATCGCGACAACCCGGAGGAGAGCCTCATTGTGCAAGCCCTGCGCTGGGTCGATGAACTTGAGATGCCTCCCGAAGATCCTCTTCCCGAGACAGTGGCTCACGACTTCGTGAAGTGGATCAAACTGGGCACACCGGATCCACGAAGCAACAAGCCGAGTTCCGGGGAGGAAAACGACCCTCCTCCGACTGACCCCGCCGCGCTCTGGTCCTTCCAACCGGTCACCGTTCCGAAGGTTCCGGATCTTCAGAAATCCGACTGGGTCCGCGATCCGATCGACCAGTTCATCCTGACCCGCCTCGAGGCGGAAGGTCACGAACCAACCCGCGATGCCGATGCGGAAACCTTGATGCGGCGATTGCATTTCGATCTCATTGGCCTGGCGCCCACCGCTGGAGAACTGGCGTCCTTCCGCGCGGAGTTCGCGACCGACAAACGGGCAGCCCTCGAATCGCTCGTCGACCGACTGCTCGCTACCCCGCAGTTTGGCGAACGCTGGGGTCGACACTGGCTGGATGTGGCGCGCTACGGCGAGTCGAATGGCAACGATGGACTGGGACGCAATCCGACCTTTCCGAATGCGTGGCGTTACCGCGACTACGTCATCGCGGCGTTTAATGCCGACCTTCCCTATGATCGCTTTGTCACCGAACAAATTGCGGGCGATCTTCTTCCCGCCACCACCGCCGATGAACGCAATCGCCAACTCACGGCTACTGGATTTCTCGCGATCGGTTACAAGCCGGCGGCTGCCATGAACCAGAACTTCGCGATGGATGTGGTGGACGACCAGATCAACGTCGTGAGTACCGCCGTGATGGGGTTGAGCGTTTCATGTGCACGTTGTCACGACCACAAGCACGACCCGATTCCGACTCGCGACTACTATGCCATGGCGGGAGTCTTCAATAGCACCGAAACATTGTGGGGCTCAGCTGCGAACGAGAAACTTACCGCTCCGCCCACTCCGCTTCACGCGCTACGAGACACGCTTGAGGAACCAGCCGCGGACTCCACGAAAGAGCCGCCGCCCGACTTCGCAAAAAGCTACGGAGAAAGCATTGAGTCCCTGGAACCCGTCGTGCATGCCAGGCTCGACGAAAAACCCGAAGACCTCGTGATCGAGAAGGGAGTGAAATTTTCTTCAGAACAATTTGCTGAGGTGAAGGAAGGCCGAATTCGTCTCGAGGCTCCAATTCCAGCTCACTCCTACACCGTCGCGTTCTGGTTCCGCAACGATCTGGACAACTCGGCGCGCGCCATCACCACGTATCTCTTTTCACACGCCTCCCCAGGCGACAAGAAACAGACCGGCGATCACATCGGGATCGGCGGAACGCACGACAAGAGCCTAACCGGAAAGTTTTACCTTTGGAACGGAGTGACGCGAAACCAGAACCTCGCCGGACACACTGTCATCCCCACCGGAAGCTGGAACCACGTGATCTTGGTCCGCTCCGGAAAGAAGGTTCGGCTGTATTTGAATGGTGATCCGAAGCCGGAGATCGAAGGAGAGATGGACGTCACGGCCCCGGACGACCGCAAGATCTTCCTCGGGGCCCGCAACGACCGATTCGCCCCCCTGCAGGGATCGCTCGCCGAATTCGCGGTATGGAACCGTGCCCTTGATCCTGCCGAAGCCCAAAGCCTGCATGCAGCCTCCGGTCAACCCCGTCGCACGCATCGCAAAGCACTGGGTTGGGCAATGGGAGCACGTGACAAGAAGAAGATCGCAAACTGCAAAGTCAACATCGATGGCAATTCAAAAAAGCTGGGTCCGGTCGTCCCGCGCGGTTTTCTCTCCGCCTGCAAGACATCCTCCGATCCACCTTCGATCGATGAAACGTCCAGCGGTCGCCTTCAACTTGCGGAATGGCTCACCTCCGGTGATCACCCCCAGACCTCCCGGGTCATGACGAACCGCATTTGGCTGCACCTCTTCGGGCGCCCCATCGTGACGACTCCGGACGACTTCGGGGTTTACGGTGCCCGGCCCTCACATCCCGAGCTTCTCGATCATCTTGCCCACCGCTTTGTGACGGACCTCGACTGGTCGGTGAAGAAGATGATCCGCACAATTGTTTTTAGCCGCACCTATCAGCTCGACAGCCGGGGAGCGGCAAGTGAACTATTGAAAGCGGATCCCGACAACATCCTCATGGCACGCCATAGCCGCCGGAGACTCGATGCCGAATCTCTTCGCGACCGGATGTTGCAGGCCAGCGGGCGCCTGAATCTCTCTCCGCCCGCGGGCTCCGCCATTGACGATGTCGACATTCTTCTGAACTGGCCAGCCGGAGAAGCCAAGTATCTGCATGAAGCCAGCACCCACCGGAGTATCTATCTCTGCATGCTGCGCGACTCTCCTCCCCCTGAACTCAGCGCGTTTGATTTGCCGGACGGAATCAAAGTGGCCGGCAAACGAGACCTGAGCACAGCCCCGAACCAAGCGCTTTATCTCTTTAACAATCTCTTCGTAATCGAACAGGCACGAGTCCTTGCCGAGAGCCTGTTGGATAACAATCCTTCGGCATCCGACGAGGACCACATCCACACCGCTTACCAGCGGGCGCTTCAGCGGGAGCCAACTCAAGCGGAAGTTGTCCGCTCCGTAGCCCACCTCCGGGAAGTTTTCAGCCTCCTAGCCAGCGAAGGGACAACCGCTATTCCGCAAGCGTGGACCAGCCTATGTCAGGCCTTGCTAGCCAGCAGTGAATTTCGTTATGTTGATTAAAAGCCAAATGACGAGTCCCATGCCAAACCGCCGTGCCCTGTTACGCTCGACATCCTGCGGGTTTGGCTATCTTGCCCTGAATGCCCTTTGCAGCGCGCAGACTAAAGCGACCCCGGCAGAAGCCTCTCTCAGCCCCAAGCGAACTCCCCTGCCGGCCCGTGCCAAGCGAGTCATCTTCCTCTGCATGCCCGGCGGACCCGCTCATCTCGACACCTTCGACTACAAGCCACAATCCGGTAAGAAGGAGCACCCTGGATCCGTCTTTGAATTCAGCCAACACGGAGCGAGCGGACTGTGGGTCTCGGAGCTCTTTCCAGAAGTTGCGAAGCACGTCGACAAGCTCTGCGTGCTGAATGGGATGCATGCTGACACCGGGAACCACGCACAATCATTCCTGCAGTTGCACACCGGTGAGAAACTGCGTCGACGGCCGAGCATTGGTTCGTGGGTCACCTACGGACTCGGGACCGAAAATCAAAACCTCCCCGGTTTCATCAGCCTCAATGCCCACGAGTCCACGGTTGCCTCCAGTGCCTTCCTCCCCACCATCTACGGAGGAACATCGATCGGCGTCAGCGGCGAGGACATGTCGAAAGCCACGATCGCCAATGTCGCAGGAAGCCACCTTTCGGATCAGGTCAAGCGTTCCCAACTCAATCTGATTCAGGCCATGAACCGCGATCATCTCGCATCGCGCCAGGATGATCCGCAACTCGAGAGCGTCATCGCGTCCATGGAACTCGGCTTTCGAATGCAGTCCGTCGCGCCGGACCTCCTCGATATCAGCAATGAGCCCGCGGAAGTTCTGGAGCGTTATCGTGTCGGCAAAAAGATTTCGGTGGGAACCTGCCGCCCGTCCGACTTCGGGCGTCAGTGCCTACTGGCGCGACGCTTCGCAGAGGCCGGCGTGCGCTTTATCGAGGTTACGCACAACGGCTGGGATCAGCACAAAAATCACCGCCGGGACTTGCGCGCCAACTGCGAGTCAACCGACGCACCGATCGCCGCCTTGCTTGAGGACCTTGATCAACGCGGATTACTGGAGGACACCCTTGTGGTATGGGGCGGCGAATTCGGGCGCCCCGGACTGAAGCCGGGCGACAAGAAAGATGAAACCGGACACAACGCAAAGGGCTTCACCTTCTGGCTGGCCGGTGGTGGCGTAAAGGCAGGCCTTGCCCACGGCCGGACCGACGACACTGGAGCCCGCGCGGTGGAAGGAAAGGTTCACTTCCGGGATCTTCATGCCACCATCCTCCATTTACTGGGACTGGAGCACGACAAACTCAGCTTTCATCACCAGGGACGACTTCACCGCCTGACCGGCCCGCTCGGAGGAGCAGTCGTGAAAGAGATCCTGACCTAACCGAAAGCTCCTGCTTTTGGACACGCCCAACCAGGCAATTAGAAATTGGACATTCAATGTTGAGTGTTCGAAGTTCATTCTCCCCTCTCCTCACGCTTTAATCTTACGCCATGAAAATTTATCTTCTCCTCGCTTTCGTCCTCGCGATCACACTCCTTCGGGCCTGGTCGAAAGTCGAAGGCTACACCGGCCAAGTCAGCTACTCCCCCGGCGAGAAACTCACCCTCCACGTTTCCACAACCTCATCTACTTTCTCCGCCGAAATCTCCCGCCTTGGCGCCAAATCCGAATCCGTCCTCAAGAAGGCTACTATTCCCGGCGCCTCCCATCCAACTCCCGAAAACGCATCATCCCACGGTTGCGCCTGGCCCGTCGCACTCACCATTTCCATCCCTGCCGATTGGAAGTCCGGATACTACCATGTCACCCTGAGCGCTCCCGAGTCTAAAGACTCTTCCTGCTATTTCGTTCTTCGCGAATCTCCCGCCGCCGATCCCGCACCCATCCTCCTCGAATTCTCCACCAACACCTACAACGCTTACAATAACTGGGGCGGTTTCAGTCTCTACGCCTACAACGGCCGGAACAAGGTTCAAGGCCATCGCGTCTCTTTCCAACGACCTCCACGGAGCCAGTTCGGAAACTGGGAACAACCTTTCATCGCCTGGGCCGAAAAAAACGGCATCCGTCTCGCCTACGCCGCCAACAACGATCTCGAGTTTCACCCTGACATTCTCAAAAACCGACGCCTGGTCATCAGTGTCGGCCACGATGAATACTGGTCCGCCCCGATGCGCGACAATCTCGAATCCTTCATCGGCGATGGTGGAAATGTCGTCTTCTTCAGCGGTAATACCTGCTGCTGGCAGGTTCGCAGCGAAGACGACGGAAACGCTCTCACCTGCTGGAAGCAACCCTACAAATCCGACCCCGTCTTCGAGGACGGAAAAGGTCACGCCCTCCTCTCCTCTCTCTGGAGTCATCACCTCATCGGCCGCCCCGAGAACACCCTAACCGGAGTCGGTTTCCTCTGGGGAGGCTACCACAAAAGCCATGGCCAGCACATGGATGGCAGCGGCGCCTTCACCACCCATCGTCCTGATCACTGGATCTTCGAAGGCACCGACCTCAAGCACGGCGATTCCATCGGAGGCAAACACACTGTTGTCGGTTACGAATGTGATGGCTGCGAAATTGAGTGGCGAGACAAACTCCCGTTCCCCACCCACCGCGATGGCACCCCGAAGAACTTCAAGATCCTCGCCACTGCTCCCGCCCGCTGGCATCCGGACGATTCCGAGTGGTACGAAAAATGGGAGAAAGGTCGCGAAGGAAATGCCGTCCTCGGCATCTACGAAAGGAATGGCACCGTCGTCACCACCGGGACAACCGATTGGGCACACGGTCTCCGCGGAGGCGACCTTGTCGTCGAACGCATCACCAGGAACATCATCAATAAACTCTCCCGGCCAAAGTGAGAGCTCTCTTCATCTTCGCCTTGTTTGCGATCTCGGCCAAGGCCAGTGACTTCGATCACGACGGCGCCGAAGAGCGCATCGTCACGCGAGAGGGGAAACTCCATCTCGAATCGTTCGAACCCAAATCGAAAACCTGGACAGCTGCTGACTTCCAATTGCCAGCCGAAGTCACAACAACCGCTCCATTAAAGTTTATCGATCTCAATGGCGATGGCTTCGAAGACCTCCTCTATTCCGACAATACCCACTTCCACATCGCCCTCTGGTCCACCCAGGTGAAGCCGCACCTCGGTTGGACGAAAGGCTGGTCGCAGCTCGTCCGCTCCGCAAAAAGAAGCGGTGCCGCCAACGAACCGCCGCTCCTCATCGGTGCTGATCTTAAGATCAAAGACGGCGTTCTTTTTGTCACCAAACCCGGTGAAAAGAAAATCACCATCCCTCTTTCTCGCCTCCTCGCCTTCGATATCCCTTCACCAAAAACTCCCAACGAAGCCCTCAAGACATTTCAACTTCCCGACGGCTTCCAGATCGAAATTGTAGCCGCCGAACCTGAAGTCGTCGATCCCGCGTCCTTCGCATGGGGAGCCGACGGTCGCCTCTGGGTCGTCGAGATTCGCGACTATCCATCGGGCCTCGATGGCAAAGGCAAGCCTGGTGGCGTAGTGAAAGTGTTAGAGGATCGTGATGCAGATGGCCGCTACGAAACCGCCACCGTCTTCCTTGACGACATTCCTTTCCCCACCGGCGTGATGCCATGGCGAAATGGTGTCCTCATCTCCGCCGCCCCTGAAATCCTCTATGCCGAGGATACCGACGGAGACGGCAAGGCCAACAAAACTGAAGTGTTGTTCACCGGTTTTAAACCTGGCAACCAGCAGCATCGCGTGAATGGATTCGAATGGGGTCTCGACGGCTGGATTTACGCGGCCAACGGCGATAGCGGTGGTCTCGTCAAGTCAGCAAAAACCGGAACAGTCATCAATATCTCAGGCCGCGATGTCCGCTTTCGCCCCGATACCGGAGAGATCGAAACCGTCTCCGCCCAATCCCAGTTCGGACGCCGCCGCGACGATTTCGGAAACTGGTTCGGCAACAACAATCCGACCTGGCTCTGGCACATCGGTCTCCCCGAACGCTATCTCCGCCGAAATCCAAAACTCGCCGTTAAAAGCACGAAACGCATCCTCGCGAACTACGAAAATCCCACCCGCGTCTTTCCTGCGAGCACCCCGTCGCAACGCCCCAACCAACCGTGGTCGCTCAATCACGTCACCAGCGCCTGCAGCCCATCACCTTATCGCGATGACCTCTTCGGTCCCGATTTCGCCACCAGCATCTTCATTTCCGAACCCGTTCATAACTGTGTCCACCGCGAAGTATTGGAGCCCGCCGGGTCCGGCTTCAAAAGCCTCCGCGCGGGGAGTGAACGTGCTCGCGAATTCCTCGCCTCCACGGATCCATGGTTTCGCCCCACCACCATCCGCACCGGTCCCGATGGTGCCCTCTACATCGCCGATTTTTACCGCTTCGTCATCGAGCACCCGGAGTGGATTTCGCCCGAAACCCAGGCCCGCCTGGACCTCCACGCCGGTCAGGACAAAGGTCGCATTTACCGAATCAGCCCGCAAGGAACGCCTCGGCGCGCCGTCCCCGATCTCTCCAAATTGTCATCCCGCCAACTTGTTCAATCAATCACCAGCTCGAACGGCTGGCAGCGCGATACCGCCCAACGCCTCCTGTTGGAGAACGGCATCTCCAGGGAAGCGATCTCCCAATTGGAAACCTTGCTCACTCTCCGCTACCGCCCCCGAGTCCGCATCCAGGCACTCGCCACTTTGGGCATGCTCGGAAAATTGAGCCCCGCCTCGTTGTTGTCGAGCCTGGCAGATCCGCATCCCGGCATCCGTATCGAAGCCCTCCGTCAGTCCGAGTCATGTGTTAATATCGAAACCGAAGCCCTCTTCGCCGCCGTTTCCGCCCATGCCGACGACACCGATTTACGCGTCCGCCTCCAGGCCGCCTTCACCCTCGGTGAATGGCCACCCGAAAAAGCCAAACCGTTCCTTTCAAAACTCGCCACCCGCGATGCCGACGACAATTGGATCCGCGCAGCGGTCATGTCTTCCCTGTCCCCCGCAAGCGAACTCTTCGCCTCGCTGAATGCTTCCGGGAAGCCGGAGATTGCCGCTCTCGAACTCGAAGTGAAGCCCAGCAATGCCGACCGCGCCAAAGTCATCGCCCGCTACGCTGACATTGCCAAAACGAAAGGTGACTCCGCACGCGGACGCGTTCATTTTCAAACGAACTGCGCCCTCTGTCATCGTCTCAAGGGAGAAGGAAAAGAGGTCGGACCCGATCTCGATATGGTGCGCGGAAAACCGACCGACTGGCTCCTCGGCGCAATCCTTGATCCCGCTGCGGCGATCGAGGCCCGCTACGCCACCCGGACTGTCACGACCAACAAGGGCGAAACTTTCATCGGAATCATCGCCGCCGAAACTGCCAACAGTTTGACCTTCCGCCTCCCGGGAGGCATCGATCACCCCATCCTCCGAAACGACATCAAAGCACTCGATCCCGCCGGTCTCTCCCTCATGCCCGATGGCTTCGAAAGCGCCCTCAATGTTCAAGCGATGGCCGATCTTCTCTCCTGGCTCCGCGCGGCGCCCTCGGAGTAACCCTTCCTCTTTCTCGATTTCTCACCCCTCCTTCGTTCCAAGGGCGACTTCAAAGCCCTCCCGACAAAAACAAAGTCCCAAAGCCTCCAGAATCGATGCCAGATCGGTTTTGAAACAGCCCGATGTTCTTTCTCTCACGAAAGAGGCACGAATTTTCACGAAGCACCGTCAGTTCATCGGAAGCCAACAGAAAAATCGCTGCCAAAAATGATCTTGGTAATGCGGGCTTGAAATCTACGCTCTCGAACCACAAAATTCGTAATAAAGTCACGTAGCGGCAGTATAATACTGCGTGGACCGGGGGCCTTTTTCTGCCGCATTCCCAACCACCTTTCTCTCCCACTCCGATCCCTTCAACGACGCCCCAGGGCGCTCCACCCTAAAATCAAATTCCTAGCAGCAGTATGATGAAACGTCGCGATATTTTAAAAACCGCTGGTTGCACACTTTTCCTGCCGTCTCTTGAGAGTTTCGGGCAGAATCGGTCGGCCCCGGACGAAGCTGATGTCAAACGGCTTTTCTGCGTGAGCATGGGCTATGGTTTGTTCACCGACGCTCTGCCGAAGACTGGTGGTGCGGACTATGGATTCAGCGACCACATGGAGCCTCTTAAAAAACATCGAGACCATTTCACGCTCTATTCAAAAATGAAGTTTGGTGGAAACCATGCAAGTGACCACCGGTGCTTTGTCGGAAACACCACGACGAACCCTGACTCTCTGGACCAACTTGTAGCGGACCACGTTGGACATTTAACCCGCGTCAGAAACGTGGCCACTTTCATCAGCCATGCCCATCACCACATCGTTTCTTCCTGGCGTAACAGGCTGCCCGTTATGCCAATTCAATCGACGAGGGTGCTATTTGAAACTCTCTTCGCCAAGACTGACAGGAAGACGGAGGAGCGACTTCTGGCGAACAAGAAGAGCGTCCTTGACGGCTCCCTTGAGGAAGCGAAATCACTGATGGCAAGGGTCTCGGGCCGGGATAAACAGAGACTGGAAGAGTATTTCGCAGCATTACGTGAATCGGAGCAGGAACTCAACAAATCCATCGAGTGGCTCAGTCGGCCTCGCCAGGACGTCGAATTCCCAGTCGCCCCTTCATTTGAGAATGGGTTCCTCGCAACCGAAATTGACAAAAAAAGATTCCTGACAAACCCACGTCAGATTCAACGCGGTATTGCATTCGACATGATTTATAAGGCCTTCAAGTTCGACGTCACACGCGTGGTCAATTTCTATATGACAGGACTCGACAACGATCATCACCTCACGACGCACAACGTCCCCAAATCCGAGGAAGCACGCACAAGTCTGACAAAATATGACTCCTCGTTCTATTCACTGATGGCAAACTTCTACGACAAGCTTTCCAGCACGAAAGTCGAATCCGGAGGCACGCTGATGGATGAGACGATCACCGTCTCCACAGGAAACAACAGCGTGAGCCAGAAAATGGGGCCTCACAACGGGAATGAAATCCCGGTATTCGTTGCGGGCGGAAAATTCGCAAATCACGGTGGCCATGTCATTCGCAAAGGCGAGACGACCTGCGACATCTACCTCTCAATACTTCAGCAATTTGGCATCGCACGAGACCGGTTCGGCAATAGCAAAAAGATCATCGAGCTGTGACATCATGTTGAATCACAGAATCACAAAGGTCGCCGCGTTTCTGCTGCTGTTTGCCGATGCCTATGTTTTGGCCGGCAGTGCAGATGAGCGGATACAATCACAGCAATTCTTCAATACCTTTTGCATTTCCTGTCACGGAGCGGAAAAGAGTAAGGCGGACCTCCGTCTGGATCAGATTGGCGTGCCGCAATGGAACGACCCAAGTCTGTTGGATGATATTTATGAGGCCATCGAATCTGGCGAGATGCCGCCGGAAGATGCCCCGGAACTTCCAGAACCTGCTCAGCTCAAAGCATTGCAAAAGTCAGTGGGCAATCAACTGCACCAACTCGCAGAAAAGCAGAAACCGGGAATGCTGAAACGCTTGAGTCGGGTCGAGTATCAAAACACCGTGAATGATGTCTTTGGAAGCGACTTCTCACTGCTCGACCGGCTGCCACTCGACAACATCGAAACTGGCTTCAACAACAACGCCGACAACCTGCACATGTCGGTGGTTGATATGGAGTCTTACTTCAAGGCTGCGAACCTCATTGCCGAGAGTGTTGTGAGCGACAAACCTGCTCCACGCGTCATTGTCTACTCAACGAAAGACACAGACATCGATACGCACAGCCACAAGGACAATACCAATGGCTTTGCCCCGTCGCTGTCCCTGGCTTCACGACCCCTAGTTTTTGCGACTCAGTCCATCCAGATAAAAATCAACCCATCAGTCAAAACGAGTGGGGTTTATCAGATCGTTCCCAAGGGGTTCTATATTCAGGCCAAGTATGTTGCCGGAAGCCGGGCTAAAGAAAGATTACCTGCCGTCACGGACGTTTTAGAGCTTAACACTAACGAGTGGCCAAGCGACCACTCGATGAGCTACTTCCTTCGGAAAAACTCCGGAGTCGGACAAAGCATTGTTACCGTGGTTCCCAAAAATGCGGCTTGGCAGGACTTCAATCCCAGCGTCGGGTTCACGACGCAACTCTCGTCCGATGACACGATCGTTCTCAGATGCAATTCAGTCCAAGGGGGTGGTCCTCAGCGGATGTTCTGTATTGAGACGGCGACCATATCGGGACCCGTGTACGAGTCATGGCCCCCAGAGACTTACTTTTATAAAACCTACTGCAAAGACCTGGATGTCTCTTCTGGCGATGAGGCATGTCAGGCCATTTTGAAGAGGCTTGCACGGAAACTGTTTCGCGGTCCGGTCTCCGACACCGAGATGCAGCAATTCTATCAGCATGCCACGAAAGCGATTGCCCAAGACAAAAGCATTTTCTCAGGTCTGCAGGCAGGCATTCGCGGAATGTTATGTTCCCCGAAGTTCCTGTTTAAGCAGGAAGGCGAATCAGGGCCTTTGGATGATTACGCGATTGCTGCACGTATGTCGTATTTCCTGTGGAATTCCTTGCCCGACGAGACGCTCTCCGAGCTGGCGAGACAGGGAAAGCTGAGGGACCCAAAAGTCCGTCGTGAGCAGACGCTCCGAATCTTGCAGGACGCAAGAGCTGATCGCTTCGTCAGCGACTATGTTTATCAATGGCTCGATCTTGAAAAACTCAAGATCCTCGAACCAGACCTCAGCATTTTCACGGTTGAAGAATTTGACCTTGTCCGGAATCAGATCAAAGAAGAGCCAGTGGAGTTCTTCAAGGAAGTCCTGTCGAGCAATCTGAGCCTGTTGAATTTTATCGACTCTGATTTCGTGATGATCTCGCCGGAGCTCAACTACATCTATCGGATCGAAGGACATCCAATCGCGACGCCACGAAAAAGACCTGGTTCAAGTAAAATATCACCGAAAGATTACAGACCCAAAGAGATCACATCAGAGTTCTCCAAAGTGATACTGGGCGAAAAAGATCAATATCGCGGAGGCCTGCTTACACAGGCAGGTTTCATGCTGATGACGACCAACAACGGGGAATATACCAACCCGTTTTATCGCGGCGCCTGGGTATTGAAGAGTTTTTACGGAGATCATCTGGAAACACCGGAGGACCTTGAGATCTCGGCACTCAGCCCCCCTACGAAAACGGTGACCATCAAAGAAACGATCGATGCACATCGAGCGGATGCCAATTGTAACATCTGTCACAAGAAGATGGATCCCCTTGGAATCGCCCTAGAGAACTTCGACGTCATCGGACGTTGGCGGGACCAATACACCAACGTGATCAACTATGCCCCAAAGGGCAATAAGAAGGGTGGACGTTTTCCAGTGGATGCGAGAACCGTTCATATGGATGGCCGAACCTTCGAAGGCCCCCAGGGTCTGAAGACAATTCTGATGGAAGACAAAGAGAAGTTTTCCAAAGCGTTCGTGGAGAACATATTGTCCTATGCAATGGCTCGTGAGCTCAACTTTCTCGACCGTGAAAATATTGAACAGCTCTACAGGCAGTCCGCTAATACGAACTTCAGGCTGCGAGACATCTTGTTGGAGATCGTATCGTCAGACTACTTTACCAGACGCTAGCAATGAGCCATCAGAACAGATTTACTGTTTAGAGATCTGGCAAACACTGAGCCTGGATTGATGCCATTCTTAACCAACCCTGCCTGACAACCTGGGGACTTCCAGTGGCGTTGCTCCTCCTGCAAGGTTTGATTGGCTTTCCGGTTTTGAGGTTCACGGGACACAGGACACCTTATTCATCCGACTGCTGGATCATCGTCGTGGGAATGGCCTAGGAAATCAGCCTCCTTTCTTCCCTCTCCGCTCCGCTTCAATGCCGGCCGCAAAACTCTCCCGCCAAAAGGAAATTCCTAGCAGTAATCCGCTCTCGTGCGAACAAAGGAGTTTCAATCAAAATAAGAAGGCTCTATTTATCGTTCCAAGTAATTTTGGGAATTCGCCTTCTGGCACTTCATTCAAATCGTCAGCAAATAACCATGACCAACGTCCACCTTCTCCTCTTCCTTTTAGGATATTGTAGTTCGAGCTTAGAGCTTCCTGCCAACGGCAGGCCCAATATCCTCCTCTGCATCTCTGACGACCAAAGCTACGCCCACACCGGAGCCAATGGCGATCCTGTCGTTAAAACTCCCGCCTTTGATCGCATCGCAAAAGAGGGCCTCCGCTTCACCCACGCTTTCTGTGACGCCCCCACTTGTGGTCCCTCCCGCTCCGCAATCCTCACCGGTCAACCGATCTGGCGACTCGAAGAAGCCGGCAACATCCACAGCACCCTCCCAGCCAAGTTCGCCACCTACCCCGACCTCCTTAAAAAATCCGGTTACTCGATCGGCTACACTGGCAAGGGATGGAGCCCCGGTCGCCTCGAACCCGGAGGGCGCACTGAAAACCCTGCCGGACCACCCTTCCAACAAAAGCGCCTCCAGCCACCCTTCAAACAAATGCGCAACACCGACTACGCCGGTAATTTCGCCACCTTCCTTGCGCAATCCCCAACAGAGAAACCCTTCTGCTTCTGGCTCGGCACCTCGGAACCCCATCGTGGCTTCGAATCTGGTGCCGGAAAACGAACCGGCAAAGATCCCTCCAAGGTCATCGTTCCCCCCATCTTCCCCGACAACGATATCGTCCGTAACGACCTCCTCGATTACTTCGTTGAAATCGAACACTTCGATTCCCAAGTATCCCGCGCCATCGCGCTCTTAGAAAAATCCGGTCAACTCGACAACACCATCATCGTCGTCACCAGCGACCACGTGATGCCTTTTCCCCGTGCCAAAGATAGCCTTTACGATGACGGCTCCCGCATCCCCCTCGCCATCCGCTGGCCGAGAGGAATCACCAAGACCGGCCGCATCATCGGTGACCTCGTCAACCTGAGCGACCTCGCCCCCACCTTCCTTGAAGCCGTAGGACTCAAACCGCCAGGAATGATGACCGCATCGAGTCTTCTCCCGATCTTTAAAAACCAAGCTTCAAAAAATTACAAAGCGGCCTTCGTTGCCATGGAACGCCACGACGGCTGCCGCAAAGGTGGCAAAGGCTATCCCTGCCGCGCGATCCGAACTTCCGACCATCTTTACATCCATAACTTTGAACCAACCCGCTGGCCCTCCGGTTCTCCCGATCCATCGGTTTGTGCCCGGGCCATTCCC
>JAQWSX010000086.1 GCA_029242935.1 Akkermansiaceae bacterium | reverse complement strand
AAAGATGACGCGTTTTGCTTTGGCCGTGTGGTGCGGGAAGCCGGATAAGCCGGGGTATTTTCCAACGAGACCCTCTGCGCGAGTGAGCTGAGAAAGGAGGGCTGCGGAGCCGAAGGAAAGTCCAGTGTTGTTGAGGAAAGTCCGACGATTGATGAAGTTTGCGGCGTTCATGGAGATAGAGGGTTGGAAGTCAAAATACAGGGCATGCCCCGAGCTGATTTTGGTTACTTCTTTGGGCCTTAGTTGCGGGTCGTTGTTTCGCTAAGATTAAGAATGGCGCGTGAGACGGTGGTCCAGCTAGCGAGAGCGATTGCATCGGAATTTTCGGGTTTGGTTTGGCCAATGTTGATGATGGCGGTTGCCGACTTCGGGTTCTTTTTAAAGTCGATCTCGGCGTAGGTGAGGAGTTGTCCGATGGTGTCACGCTCTTCGGCGGTTGGTTTACGGTTGAGAGCAAGCTCGAAGGCATGGTGGAGACGAGCAAGGTTGTCTGGCTTGGATTCCTTAAGAATCCGTTCAGCAAAAACGCGGGCGGCTTCGACAAAGGTGGGATCGTTCAAGAGGTTGAGTGCCGCTACTGGGGTATTTGATTTGGGGCGTTCGGCGGTGCATTCTTCACGGCTGGGAGCATCGAATGCCTTGAGCATGGGGTGCAGGAACTGCCGCTGCCAGTGGATGTAAAGACTGCGGCGGTAGATTTTTGTGTCGGTGTCTTGATTGTATTTTCGGACCGGGAAGTTGAGGTGGCGGTAGTAGCCACTGGGTTGATAGGGCTTAACGGAAGCTCCACCAAGGTCGGTGACGAGGAGTCCGGAGAGGGCGAGGGCGTTATCGCGGACCATCTCGGCAGGGAGGCGAAAGCGGGCTTGTCGGGCAAATAACTCATTGTAGGGATCGCGCTCGCGTAGGTTTGAGGGAACGAGCGATGATTGGCGGTAGGCTCGCGAGGTTACGAGAGTTTTAACCATCTTCTTGATGTCCCAATTTGATTCGTAAAATTCGACGGCGAGCCGGTCGAGAAGTTTGGGGTTTGAAGGGGGGGCTCCCTGTCCTCCGAAGTCACCGAGGGAGCGGGAAAGGCCGGTTCCAAAGAAGAGATAGAAGAGGCGGTTTGAGGTAACGCGGGCCGTAAGTCCACCGGTCCCGTTTTGAGAATCGGTGATCCAGTTAGCAAGGTCAAGGCGGGTCTGGCGCCCTTCTTTTTTGATCTTGGGGAGGAAGTGGGGGACGGCGGGTTGGACAATCTCACCAGATTCGTCGAGCCAGTTCCCTCGGGGCAAGATTCGCGAAATGCGAGGCGTCTTGAGGGCCTTTGTGATCATGGTGAGTTTTCCGGAGGACGCGATTTTCTTGCGACGTTCTTCGGAAGTTTTCCATTGGGTAAGCTTGTCGCCCGAGATGAGCTTGGCGAGTGCATCGTTGGTTCGTTGCAGGCCATCAGACCATTTCTTTTTCTCTTTGGGGTCTTTCGTTTTTTTGGCAAGAGAGGATCGGTCAGATGATTCTTTAATGAGACGGGCGATTTCGTTTCGGTTGCCTTTTGAGAGGTCGTTAAGAGTTTTTTCCAGCGAATCGAGTTCGGCTTCTTGGCCGGAAGTCAGGACCAGGATCTCAGGGGGGCGGCGGGTCGGAAGAGAGTTGGTTCCGGACTTGAAGTGTTGCTCATCATCGATGTCGGCAAAGAAAGCTCCAAGGGTGTGGAAGTCCTTGGCGGTGTATGGATCGTACTTATGATCGTGGCATTGTGCGCAGCCTATGGTGGCTCCCATCCAGACAGCGGAGACATTGCGGACGCGATCTGCCTGGTAGATCGCGCGATATTCAGCTTGTTGTAGCCCGCCTTCGTGGGTGGTTTGAAGGAGCCGATTGTAGCCAGTTGCGACGAGTTGCTGCTGGGTCGGGTTTGGGAGGAGGTCGCCAGCCAGTTGCTCGCGGGTGAAGCGATCAAATGGCATGTTCTCGTTAAAGGCGCGAATGACGTAGTCGCGATAAGGCGAGATATTGTGATCCTGATCGCCATGGTATCCAACCGTGTCGGCGTAGCGGACGAGGTCGAGCCAGTAGCTTGCAAGGCGCTCTCCAAAGTGAGGAGATTTGAGAAGGCGATCGACTTCGGCCTCGATGGCAATTTGGGGATTACTTTTAAAGGAGATTAAGAATCGATCGCGATCGGCGGGGGTGGGCGGAAGGCCGGTTAGGTCAAAATTCAATCGGCGAAGGAGGGTGACTGAATCAGTATCGGGAGATGGCGGGATTGCTTCCTTTTCAAGTTGGGAGAGAATGAAATGATCGACAAAGTTGATGGGCCAATCTTTGGTCTGAACGCTAGGGTCTGGGTGCTTGACCGGGTTTTTATAAGTCCAAGGGTCATCATATTCTGCGCCCTCTTCGATCCACTGTTTGAGGAGCTCAAGCTCCTTTGGAGAGATTTTTTTGTGAGTTTCAGGTGGAGGCATGACCTCTTCCGGGTCGTGATTAAGAATCCGTGCAATAACTTCCGATTCGTTGGGTTTCCCGGGCTCGATCGGGACCTCGAATTCTCCCCCTTCGGTCGCTCCTTTATAGGTGTCGAGGCGCAGTTCAGCCTCTCGGGTCTTCTCGTCCGGTCCGTGGCAGTGGAAGCACTTGTCGGAAAGGATGGGGCGGATGTCGCGATTGAAATCAACCGCGGCATGTCCGGCTGCGGTGACAACGAGAGCGAAAGCGAGGGCTTTCATTAAAAAAAGGGGACGCAATATTTCGGGTGATGGAATCATCTGCAAGGTGGTAAAAAAGACTGGGTCAATTGGGATGTCATGCGGGGAGACTCTTTGTCGGGATGGAAATGAAACGACACAGAGAATTCAGGACTCTTCCGAGCCGGTCGTTGGTCATCCCTGAATGAAACGCGTCTGCTTCTTTAATCTTTCTTTTTTGCCAGTCTAAGAATGCTGAGGAGACTGATAATGTTAGGATTGCTCAGGTAGTAGCCGTTTTGTGAAGTAAATGAGAATAAGTGGTGCTCGAAATAATAAAAACGGCTCCGGAGACCAATCCGGAGCCGCTTCGCACAAAGCCGGTTGCTCTCCCGAGGGAGGAAAAATCGGCGTTATTGTTATAACTTCCCTGAAAACGTAGCTGGAAGGGCTGTTTTGTCTACGGATGAATAAAAAAACCTCTCAATCTGAGCGATAATTAACCATAATTTCTAAAAAATAAATTAAGAAGTAATGATAATCAAAGAGTTACGACTATTTGATAGTGTTAGCCAACTCCGCAAATTTTCCGCCCTGATTGAGGAGTTCGTCGTAGACTCCCTCCTCAATGACACGACCTTTTTGTAAAACGTAGATTCGATCCGCGTTCTGAATGGTTGAGAGTCGGTGGGCAATCACGATAGAGGTGCGGTTTTTCATTAATTCATCAAGCGCCTGTTGGATCAGGAGTTCGGTCTGGTTGTCGACTGAAGCAGTTGCTTCATCGAGAAGAAGAATGGGAGGGTCCTTAAGTAATGCTCGTGCGATTGAGAGGCGCTGCTTTTCTCCGCCTGAGAGTTTCACGCCTCGTTCGCCGACATTGGTATCGAGTTGTTCTGGGAGCGCGCGAACAAATTCGTCGGCCTTAGCGGCTTCAAGGGCTTTCCAGATGGCATCGTCATCAGCGTGGCGATCTGCGAGCGAGAGGTTTTCGCGTACCGTTCCGTTGAAAAGAAAGGCTTCCTGAGTCACGTAGCCGATGGCGTCTCGCAGTGATCCTTTTGCTAGGGTATTTAGTTCTTTTCCGTCGATGAGAACGGAGCCGTTGTCGTATTCGTAAAATCGGCAAAGCAGGTTGACGATCGTTGACTTGCCAGCCCCAGTTGAGCCGGCCAAAGCGATCGTTTGTCCGGGCTCGGCAATGAGTGAGACTTTGTCGAGTGTTGGCTGGCCTTCATCGTAAGAAAAGCTGACATCATTGAACTCGACCGCACCAATGACGGGGCGGGGAAGAGGGTTTCCGCTCGCGGCATCTGGCTCATCATGGGAGTCTAGAATTTCAAAAACCCGGTCTGCGGCGGCACGGGAGGACAGCGCCATCTGATTGAGTTGGTGGAGCTTGCTTACTGGTTCATAGAACAGAGAAAGAAGTAAAAAAAACGTCAGGAGTTCATCGAATTCCATCGTGCCTTGCATCACCGCATATCCTCCGAACCCGAGAACCAGGACGTATCCCGTGCTGTTGAAGAACGACATGCTTGGATTGTAAAAGGCCCACCATTTCATGATCCGCAGAGTGGCCTTGCGGAGCGCGCCTGAAAGCCCGTTGAAATGTTCGTGTTCATCTTTTTCCGCGGCGTAGGCCTTAATCTGGCGAATCCCGGCGATGTTATCGTGCAACACTGCGTTTAGGTCGGAAGAAGCATCCCGCTGAGCCTTGTATCTGCCCCGAGCCTTGCGAGTGTATATCCAGGCCCCCATCGCTAGGAAGGGAATTGGAAGGGTGGCCCACAATGCCACGGTGGGGTCCAACCAATACATCGTGATTCCAACCGCGAGGATTTGAATGATTGAAATAAGACCTAGCTCAATTCCATCGATTAGGATCCGCTCCATCGCGGTCACGTCTTCAACGACTCGAGTCATGATGTCCCCGGTGCGGCGGCTATCGAACCATCGCAATGGGAGTCTCTGAATTTTGCGGTAGAGGTCAGAGCGAATGTCGAAAATCACCCGTTGCTCAAAGTGGTTGTTCAAGATGATTCGGGCGCAATTTAGAGCATCCTTGATAAAAAAGCTCAGGAGGCCGACCAAGACCCAGGGGAGAAAGACATCAAATTGTCGATTCGGAATGATTTCCCCGGTGATGTGCTTGGTGACGAGCGGGAATACGATGACTGAGGCCGCCATAATAGAGGCGCACAGGAACTGGGATCCCCCGAGAAGGGGGTATCTTTTTAAATAACCGATAACACGTAGGACGCTCGACACGACGGCAAATTGTCTTCTTCCCCCGCAGATGCAAGCGATAGAGTGTAAAAGACGAGCGGTTATTAAGAATAATTCATTTTTCGGTGAATTTTCTGATTGCCGTATGGCCGCAAAGATCGGTAGTTTGTCTCAAACACCACCTCACGACAAACATCCCATGGTAAATACTTTAGGCACCCTGACAGTGATCGTCCTCGCCTTCTCGGCTTTCGTAGCCGTTAAGAACAAAGAGGAATTCGAAAAACAAGATAGCGCAACTGAGAAGCAGAGCCTTGATAAAGACGAAAACACGAAAACCTTCAATGGTCTTCTGGATGATATCAAAGTGCTTAAAGTTGAAACTGAGACAGCCGAAACAAAACGCGATGGACTTCGTGGCGAGGTAGAAAAGCAGACAAAAGCGAACGCCGTTGTTGACGCTGAAATCAAAACCAAGCAAAGCGAGCTCGATTCGACGAAGAGTGAAGTTGCCGATGCTCAAGAGAAGTTGAAAGAACTCGGTGATCTTGAAGAGCTTGCTCCAAAAATCGAGCGCCTTCAGGCCTCCATTGCTGAGCTAAAAGAACAGGTCGCGACTTTAAATACCGAAATCGAACGCCTCCGCGGAGAGAAGACTACTACCAGCCAAGTCCTTGTTGCTGCGAAAACGAAGCAAAGCCAGATCACTTCCGGCCAGTCTTTCCCAACCATGAAGACCACGATCCGTTCGATCGACCGTCGTCTTGGAATCGTCACCCTTGCCGCGGGAATACGCTCCGGTGTTATCGGGGGATCTCGGGTTGCCGTGATGCGCGAGGGAGAAAAAATTGCCGAACTCAGTGTCAAGGCGGTCTCCGCCAACCTTGCCACCGCAGATGTGATTCAAAGCTCCCTCCAAGAAGGTGTTAATGTTGCGCCGGGGGATGTCGTAATTCCGGTCGAATCCGCTTCGAGTGGGAACTAGAATTAACAAACCATATTCACAAACACACTTAATCTACGAAGTTAGTATCTTATGAAATCAATTTTCTACTCCCTCGCAATTGTCGCTATCGCTGCGGCTGGTTTCTTTGGCTGGACTGCCAAGGACAATTACGAAGCCAAGATCAAGGAGCGAGATGGCTTGATCTTGGACAATCGAAACCTGAGCGACAACATCGATAGAGAAACAACTAATAAAGAGACCGCTACTGCGGCTAAGGACCTTGCTCTAAACGAAGAGGCTAAGGCCGGGGCCGAACTTGAGGCCGCCAAGTCCAAGGCAACTGAGCTCGCCAGTTCACTTGATGCAGTCAGTGGCGAACTCGAAGTTGCCGCAGCTGAGAAGAAAAAGATCGACGATTCTATCGAAGCACTCCGTGGTAAATTCCCTGGTATCGAGCTGGAGGAAGTTCCCCGTGTTGTGAAAGACATGGAAGCCAACCAGAAGAGGCTTGTCGGCGAAGAACAGGATGCAAGTCTTGTTAAAAAGCGCCTCGAGGAAGATATTGCTAAGAATCTCGCTGAAAGCAGCCGCATCGTCGAGAAGATCAACCAGAGTATCAAGCGTGTCGAAGGAAATACCTTCCAAGCGACGATCGTCGCTGTTGATAATGACTGGAACTTCGTAGTGATTGGAGCAGGTGAGAAGTCCGGTCTTACCGGTGATTCAAAACTCCTGATCCAGCGTGACGGACGCCTTCTTGGTAGGCTTTTCATCTCGAAGCTCGAGCCAAACACGGCTGTTGCTGATGTCGAGCCAGGCAGCCTCAAGAATGGTGTTGCTCTCCAGCCTGGAGATCAGGTCATTCTCGAGAGCGTCAGCTCCAACTAGACTGAAGCTTACTCCTTAAATTTTAAAAGGTGGCTCTCGATGAGCCGCCTTTTTTTGTGCTCCAAAAAAAGTTTAGAATTGAATGCTCTTACCATTGACGAAGGTCAATTGAGGTGTTCATATCCCGCCCGTTCAACCGAGCACCGGACCGGTGGCTGAGTGGTTGAAAGCGCTCCCCTGCTCAGGGAGTATACGTCAAAAGCGTATCGAGGGTTCGAATCCCTCCCGGTCCGCCATCTTTTAAAGCCCTCCTTCTCAATGAGTTGGAGGGCTTTCCTTTTGGCTAGGACCGTTTCTCTCAGCTCGCTAGGTGACACCTTAGATGATTGCTGTTGTTCTTTATCTACGATTAATCACAAGTAACGAATTCACCCAGTGAGCCTTGTGGAAAAGCGCTACGAATTCTCTTTTTGATGCCTGTTTGTGAGTGGGTGTTTTTACCCTTTTAGCTCATTGTTAGAGCGAAGAGTGACAGGTGATGTAATTCTTACCCTGCGGGATTGACTGCAGGCAGTGATCAATTTCCGTTCATCCTCGTAGTCGTTACCCCAGTCTGTCCTGCGGATTATAATTGTTAGAGAGAGATTAGATCTGTAATTTATTAGTGTTATGAAAGTTTTTCTTATTCTTTTAGGCTTCGGCCTCTTGTTCGGATGTGATGGAGAAAAAAGTAATGAAACTGCCTCTGAAGGTTCTCTTGATAAACAAGAGTCGGCTGCTGAAGATATTGCCAAAGCTTCGGTAACGGTTCATTCTAAGCCCGCTTCACTGACGCCCAAGCAGGTAGCTGATCTTTTTGCTGAAGATATAGGCCAATGGAAAGTTGAAGGTAAGAATATGCCTGTAGGCGGCGACCCGGAATCCTTTGAGGACACCATGGAAATTCGTTGGAAAGAAGAGGGAAAGTCAACCATCGCTACGTTTAGCGGCATGATAAATGGTGAAGAGTTTCGCTTTATTGGGCACAAGGAATATGACACCAAGGAGGGGGAGTTTATCTGGCGTAGCAAAGGGGAAGGCTTGCCCGAAACCTCCTCGCGAGAGACCTACGATCCAAAGAAGAAAACATACCATGGAAAATCGAGTTTTCCCAATGGAGCCGAGGAAACCAGCACGTTTAAGGTCATTAACGAGAACAAAAGACTTTTTAAGGCCCAAGTCAAGGTGGACGGTAAACTTGTCTTTTCACGGGAGGCAACATTGATCCGTGTTGAGGACGATGGTTGCTAGGAAATTGCTTTTGGCGGGAAAGGGTTGAAATCACATTTGGACCGGATCAAGGCCGCGAAGGAGGGGTAGACGTGATATAGAAAAAGGAGAGAATGCCAATAATTAATCCCGTTAAAAATCCAAGGATACAGCAATTTTTTGCTTTTTCCGATGCAATAAGCGCTTTGCTTCTACGCCCCGATCTTTCCAGCAATTGCACTCTATTAGCATAGAAAACCCCAAGTATTCCGAGAGGCTGACAACAAAACAGGGTAATCAGTAAAGATTGCCATAAATAGGTTGGTGCTGCGGATGGTTTTGAATCCAAAGTTTTGACGGCCCATTCGGCGATCTTGTAGTCGCCCTTATCTCTGCGTCTCCTAACTAGTGTCGAATCATGGGATGGTTGGGTTGATGTCTCTTCGATATTTGGATATTTCTTTAAAAGAATTTCAATTTCTTGAATGGGTTTCCAATCATCCATCTCCTTATTCCAAGCTAGATCAGTAGCAGCTAAAGTCCCATCGTTTAGCATTCTTAGTAAATCATCTTTTGTAACAGGCCCCTGTTGCTTTTGGTTTTTTGTGTAATACCACTTCATCTATCTTTTAGTGTTAGTTGTGTCGGTTGAAAATCCATTATACTTCTCTAGGGGATTTGTAATCACACGCAGAGAACATGGCTTAACTCTTTATGCGTGCCTCTTCCTGAAGTGTTGAGATGAGATCAGAATAGTTAGGAAAACTGAATGCTAAGAACGCTATTTTGGTTCTTGGCGAACGGTGATTAGAACACGTGACATCTTCAGAAAAATTTTTCCCTCAGAATGTTGCTTCTTCATTTCGCGAAGCATTCCGCGGGACTGCTCATATTGCTCCTTAGCCTGAGTGTAGTTTGTTTGTTTCAACGAAAGGGTAATGGCATCCTCCTTGCGAGCATCGACCATTTCACGTATCTCAAGAACCTGTTTTTCAAGAACCTGAAGTTGCAGGGTTAGCTTGGCCTGTTCAACTTCGTCTCTTTCCAAGGCCTCGTTTTTAGCCCTTAAAAGTGCCAATTCGGTTTCGAGGTCAGCCAGCTTTGCGCGAGCGCTTTGAAATATTGCTTTTTCACTTACGCCCAAGTGATTCCCAGCACTCCCATCATCAAAATATGGAATCCCATACTGTTGAATCAAAACCGTAAGTTCCTTTCGATAGTCTTGCACCAAATCCTCCTGCTCCATTGCTTCGTTATCCAGAGCATCCAGTGCTCTTTTGGCACGGTCCTCTTCCATAGTTCTGCGTTGTTTGATGTAAGAGATAATGATTGCTTCGATAATCTTTTTCGCCTGATCGGGATCATCGGAATGAAGTGTAATGCTAGCCATATCGGTTCCAGGAATCTGAGTCACAACAAGGTTCTTTTGGACGTTATCCAGATTAATATCTTTGGATTCCCAATTGTTTTCCGAAGCAGCGGCAGTGAGGTTGGTTCCTAACGAAAGGCTTGCGATTTCATTGGCGATAAAGTTCTCAGTTGTGGGGTAGAAGTTTGATTCTGTGGGATGGATTTGGATAACCGCGGTGACTTGGTGTTTGCCGGAGGGTGAATCCTCCCCTCCACAGCCAATCGTTAGGATAGCGAAAGCCATCACGAATAGGTGTTTCATGGCTGCAGTAGTGGTGACAGTAGAGAGCTTAGAGTATTTCATAGATGTGTGTGATTATGTAGAAGAGAACCGCCGCGAAACATTACAATCCGAGTATTAATTTATAAGGCAAGCAAGACAGCACGGCTTAACTCTTCATGCGTGCTAGAGGCCGGCTTTGTGTCACTAGAAGTGGTTTAGCTTTGAAGTTGCATTTTGAACGGAGCGGGTTGGGGGAGAAAGGGGGTTGATTGCCGCGCGAAGCCGATGGAAGCAAGGCTTCTAAGTTATGCCAGGATTTCTTTCACCACTCGCCCGTGAACATCGGTCAGGCGAAAGTCTCTACCCTGATGGCGATAGGTGAACTTCTCGTGGTCGATGCCCATCAGGTGGAGCATCGTGGCATGGAAATCGTGCACGTGGACGACATTTTCGACCGCGTTG
>JAQWSX010000189.1 GCA_029242935.1 Akkermansiaceae bacterium | reverse complement strand
ATCCTGCACAACCACCCAGTCGCTCTCAGTCCCAGGTTCTGTCGTTGGCTCACGGAAATTAGCTAACTGAACCCAATAAAAAGAAAGATCGTGTCCCCAGCGCTGGCGCCAGTCGCCCACCATACAGCCAAGAAGCTCTTCGTAGCTACGTGCGGTCCCACCATTGGCATTGGACTCGCCCTGATACCATATCGCTCCCCGGTTCCCATACCCCACAATTGGAGCAATCATCCCATTATAGATCGTCGATGGCATCGAGGGGTTCTTACCCGGATCACCCACCTTGCGGGGACCACGTGGCTTACGGCCCTTCTTGTCTTTTTCCCATTGGGCAAGTTTTTCCTTATATGCCTTCACCTGCTTTTTAAAGTTCTCGTCCACCTTCTTCGAATCATATCCAGCGAGAGCTTTCGCTTTCATCTCGAGAAGCTTCTTTCCGGCCGGTAATTCGCCCAATGCTTCCTCGCTCGTAAAAGCCTGAACTGGCTTTCCTCCCCAAGCGCACTCAATCACTCCAACCGGCACACCTAGTTCCGCACGGAGCTTCTTGGCAAAATAATAGCCAACCGCAGTAAACGATCCGGTATCCTGCGGTTGAGTTGCCTTCCAATTCCCTTGCCAATCTTTCTGCGGTCGATTCTCTGCTACATTCGCCGAAACGAAAACCCGTAACAAAGGATCATTAGCTTTGGCCACCTCCTCCTTGGCATTGGCGCTCCCCGAAACTCGCCACTCCATATTTGACTGTCCGGAAGCTAACCAAACTTCACCAACCAGAACGTCCTTGATCACCTTCTTCGACCCGGCAGCTTCGACTAGCAATTGGCTTCCCTTGGCATTTGCCTTGAGTCCCTTCAGGACGATTTCCCAATCACCATTTTGATCAGCTCTGGTTCCATGATCTTCTCCAGCAAAAGATAATTTTACAGGCGCATTTGGCTCAGTCCAGCCCCAGACCTTTGCAGTGGTATCGCGTTGCAATACCATCCCGTCCGAGAAGAAGTTCGGCAGTTTCAATTCGGCCAAAAGAGGCAAGGCCGTGAGGAGAAGTGCAGTGTAAACTCGTTTCATATCAAAAAGATCTCCGATTTTACGGTCCAATTTACTGCGGTCTTTCTAGATGTCGTCTTGCACTGCATAAAAACGCCCTCCATCTTCCCGACATGCGACTTTTCATCGTTTTTTCCACCCTTATGGCCCCGCTTTTGAGTGCCACCTTGGTTCCGATGCCACGAGAGATCGTTCTAAGTGAAGGAAAACTGGTTGTAGATGTTCAAACGGCGGTCATTGCTCCCGACTATTTAGCTCCGCAGGCCGTGGTTCTAACCGCCGCCCTGCAAAAAACCACCGGGTATGTGCATCGCTTTCGAACAATCAAACAAGTGGCCCGTCTTCGCTACAAACGCGCGATCAAGCTTAGCTTAGGGAAATTCGAAAAACCGGAATTTTACCGCATCGAGATCACCCCGGAAGGCGCCACCATCCAAGGTAGCGATCTCCCCGGCCTCATGCACGGCATCCAAACCATGGCGCAACTTCTCCCCATCGCAGAACAACCATTGCCAAGAGCACTCATTCCGGCCCAAATCATTCAGGACTGGCCGGAGAATCCACGCCGTGTTTTTCACCTAGATGTCAGCGCCCACCTCTTCCCAACCGATGATCTAAAATCGTTGATCGACTGGCTCTCATTCCACAAGCTCAGCGAACTCCATCTCCAACTGAACGGAGATCATGGATGGCGCATGGAGAGCCTAAAATTTCCCAAGCTCCACGAAATCGGGAGCGTTCGAACGTCGACTCCACCTTTCGGCGACCCCACCGGAAGCGACTCGACTGAGTATGCCGGATACTACCCTCAGGAAAAACTTAAAGAACTGATTGCCCATGCCAATTCCAGGGCCATCACCGTGGTTCCGACCTTCACTTTCACAACTGGAGCAACTTCGTTAATCGCTTCCTATCCCGAACTCGGCGATTCTCCTCTCAAAGTCGCCAACACCTGGAAAGACCGAAAAGTTAGTATCCTACAAACCGAATCAACCCTCAAGTTCCTCGACGAACTTCTAGCAGAAGTCGCCGAATTATTTCCTGCGGAAATTATTCGAGTCGAGGGCGGCTCGTCGGAATTCCACGACTCTCTTGAAAAAATCATTGAGAGACACCAAAAAAAACTACTGCTCTCGGACAACATCAAAACCACCGACTTCTCGGTCTACCCGCGGCGTAGAGAGGCTGAGCTCCTCCTTGCCGCAAAGCTCGAGGCCGAAGAAGGATTTAACCCCGTTCACAAAGTGTACCAATGGCAACCAGCACCACTTTCGCAAGCCAGCCTCCGCACGCGTTATGTTCACGAATTCGCCAAGCTCCAATATCTCGTTTTCCCAAGAATCGCAGCCTTTGCTGAAGCCACCTGGTTGCCAGCCTCAAACCTAAATTACGAAGAATTCAGAATCCGACTCGACTCCCTCGACAAGCGTTATCGGCTCGGCAAGGTCTACGCCTCCCTCGTTTACGACCCACCCGCCAAAAAGGCGATCTATGATACCATCATAACTTCATCAATCGAAGCCCGTGAAGGATACAGTCCAGAGCTCATTTTTGACGGAAAGCTCGATAGTTTCTTTTGGTCCCTTGGCGGCCTAAAAGACAATGATCACCTCACCGCGGAATTCCCATGGCCAGCCACTGGCGAGGTGACTGTGAGCACTGGAAAGAACGGCATAGACGTTGGTATTCTCGAATCGGGTATCCTCGAACTTTCGAAAGATGGTAATACTTGGGGCCTTCCTCAGAAATTATTCGAAGGTTCCGCCACCCTTCCGGTTCCGCAGGGAACGCGCTTTATTCGAGTCCGTGCCACAGCCCCGCAAGACGAACCCCTAATTTTTAGCGAACTTCTGCTAACACCTGTGCTACTTGCTCCTATCCACCAAGAGAAGAGGGAGATCGAACTTCGATTTAACAAGAAGAAGATCGAGCTTACATTTAAAGCAAACTTCAGTAAAAATCCCGCCTTCCGCGACGAAGTCGAAATCGCCAGGAAGATCTTTTTCGAAAACTGGCTTCCGCTCGCTAAACGCATTGGAACCGCCGACTACCCTGACACCCTCCGCACTTTTGAAATCAAATCTGGGGAGCCCGGGAATCTGACCGAGGCCCAAGTGAAAGATTGGGTTCTCAAACGCCTTATCCCACAACTTCAAAATTACCCGGCTAGTTCACCCAATTGGATAGCCACCGGGATGCAAGCCAGGCTACGTGGAGACATCGCAAAAGATCCTGACAAAAGAAAATTTAAAGAGGGTGGTTCACAAACCGCCGCGTTCTTCGATTGGATCGCCAAAACCCATCGGGAAGAATCTCTCATCGCGATCTCACAAGACTGCCGAAATGGCAGCTACCGTGAAACTCGCTGGAAGCTCTTTACAAGAAAAAGCCTAGCCGAGCTGGCGGCACTTTATCAGGCGACACCATAGAAGAACCCTTGGGTCCTCTAGGCCCGTCCAAAGAATTTTGTGTCCGTAAGGTTAAAATAGCTAGAAATTCTAGGCCCCGTTATAAAGAGGCCTAGTGGTCATCAAGCGTTCGGCAGAGTGTGACCTTCACGGTAATGTTCGCGGTCTAATCTAGTCGCAGCAGCTCCGAAGTCACCCGTAAACTTCTTGCCATCAGTAGTCAAAGGAGCTCCCAACCCAGGCTTGATCGCGCCGATGCCATTGGCTTCAAAATGAGCCATCATGCGATCAACCGCGTCAGCAACCTGCGCCCTCCCTTTTAAGGTTGCCTTAATTTGCTCTGCCGGAAGTTCCTTCCCAAGCGACAATGCGTGTGCCCCGATATGCGCGAGCGCAGCTGAATAATGACCATTCGCGGCATTGTGAAGTGCGCTCTGTTTCCCACTGAGGCAAGCCTCAAAGAAGTTGTGGATATGATTCTCTCCACCTTTAAATTCCTTAACCAATTTGCCCTCTTTATCGACAATCTTACAGCTAGCTCCATGTCCTCCAAGAAGAGAACCTCCCTCATACTCAATGACATTTCCAATCGTAACTCCGCGGTAATTCGGCATGCCATTTTTCCAGTTGAGACCTTTTTTGGGTAACCCTCGTACTTCGAATAAAATCGGGGCCGGCTTCTGATCCACATAAAGGATTTGCGTATTCGCGGTATCGCCATCGTCATCGTATCCGTAACGACCACCGATACTCAAAATTGCTGGGGGAAGCTCCATGGGATCACCCAGAGCCCAGCGGCACACATCAAGCTGATGTGGGCCCTGGTTGCCAAGATCTCCGTTGCCATACGGGGACTGCCAGTGCCAATCGTAATGAAACTGTCTGCGGCGTATCGGTAGCACTTTCCGCGGCCCAGACCACAAATCGTAGTTTACCGTCTTCGGTGCCTCGACCGGAGCCCCAACCTTCCCGATCGATTTACGCGGCTTATAACAAAACCCTCTCGCTAAGGTTAACTTGCCAAGGTTCCCCTCCTTTAGCCACGCAAAGGCCTCGGCCCAGCAGGTCTCCGACCGGCGCTGAAATCCGTGTTGAATGACCGTCCCATATTTCGCTTGTCCCTCAGCCAGCTTCTGACCTTCCCAAACATTGTGAGAAACCGGCTTCTCCGTGTAGGCGTGCTTCCCATTTGCGGCTGCAGTCAATGCAATCACAGTGTGGGTATGGTTTGTCGTTGCAATACAAACCGCATCGACGTTCTTGTCCTCGCACACTTTCCGATAGTCTGAATAGGTTTTCAAACCTGTGATCTTATGTCGCTTCTCCATCTCCACGACCCGACGCTTCAGTTGATCGGAATCGATGTCGCACAAGCCCACGAGACGGGCCTTTTTGTGAGAAATCACCGCGTTGATATGATTCGAGCCACGGCCTTTAACACCAATCACCACTACACGAAGTTCCCCATTGGAACCCGCCGCTTTGGCGAAGGGAGAAAGAAGAGAATAAGTGCCCGCAAAGGCCGAAGATCGAAGAAGGTTACGACGTTTCATAATTCGGCATACAATTACGAAGACAAGGGGATCAGCTTGTCATCATTTTGACGCCGCGATGGTTTTGTTCCAATAGATGATGACATTCTTTGTGGCCCGCCCCGCAGCGACCAGATCAAGGTCACCATCGCCATCGAGGTCAGCTGCCTTGATGTCCTCGCAAGCCATCGTATTATCATCGATCACAGCATGCTGTTTCCACTCGCTACCATCCTTGTTTGTCGGCACGTAAAAACGAATCCCAACCTTCTTGGCTTCCCCCGCCTTTTGACGCCAGCCTGCCACCACTTGGTCATAACCAAGTCCCAGAAAATCTCCCGTCACCAAGGCATGTCCCTGGCTCAAGCCATCATCAATCACAACCCGATTTTGTGACCAAAGCCCACTCTTAGCCTCGGGGTTGATCACCACTTCGTTTCCGTGCATCGGCTCAATCGAGGTAATGAACCGCTTCCCATTTGGAAGTTTACCAAGCCGCACTTCACCCGCGCCTTTCTCGGTCATCTGGCGCGCGGTCCACTGATTTTTTCCTCCCGGATAAAGTAAATGCACCCCTTCCTTGCATGCCACCAGAATACTCTCATTTCCCGAACGATCCCACTTCACCGGATCGAAGTTGTGCGCCAAATGAAACCCCTTGTGAATGAGAAAAGTCTTCCAGTCTTTCTCCGGACGATACCCTAAAAAATTAATCCCTTCGCCTTCTCCGCTCACATTCCCGGGACCATGCAATGGCAACACCGCGAGGAAATTCTTTCCTCCTTTTTCTCCTATCCAATGCATCCGGTGAACCGTCGGCTCACGATGCAATTCTGTCACATCCCGCTTCGCAAAACAATCCGCCGACCCATTGAGCGAGAACACTGCGCCACTTGTTTTGGTATCGCCCGGATTCCATTCCGCGCCCACTGCAACCTCCGCCTTGTTGTCGCCATCCAAATCCTTCGCACAAAGGCAGACATGATCTTTCTTCGTCAGTTTCCCGGTAAGCTCGCGCATCTCCCAATTAGGACCCCGGTATGCAACCGTCCGATCCGAGTCAGCCAACAAAATATCCACCTTCCCATCTCCATCGACATCCGCCACCGCCAGCCCATAACCCACCGTGATCTTGTCATCAATCACCTGCGCTTCAAAAACCGCTTCCGGTAAAGCGAACCCCGACAGAACCAAACTTGCTGATAACGTTACAACTTTCATCATCAATCCACTTACCATAATCCACTCCGTATTTGAACGGATTTCGAATTTTCCCTCGTAATCTAGCCATGCCCTTCGGCCGTGTCTTTCTCGTTCTCCTCGCCTCCCTCACCGTCGCGAGTGCCAACGTAACCTTTTTTAAAGACCACTGCTTCAAGTGCCATGGCCCTGAAAAACAAAAAGGCGATCTCCGTCTAGACACTCTCCCGCCCGAATCCGAAGACTGGCACCTTGTCCTCGAAGTTCTCGAAAATGGTGACATGCCGCCTAAAAAAGAAGCGCGCCCAGATACCTCCGCTCGCCAAAAGGCCATCACCGCACTCATCACTTCCCTTCTCAAAAGAGCTCAGCCCCCCATCGCTCTCCGACGCCTCAACCGTTTCGAATACGAGAACACCATTCAAGATCTTCTTGGCATCGACACTCCCCTCGCCGAACTCCTCCCTGAAGACGGCAAAGTTCAGGGCTTCGACAACGTTGCCGACGGCCTCAGCCTATCTTCCATCCTTATGGAACGCTACCTCGAAGCCGCCGACACCGCCTTTGAGTCCACGATTCGCCGTATCCCTCCCCTAAAGGCCAAAACCCGTCACACCAAAGTCATCGACAACAAAGACAACAAAGATTCCTTCGCTAAGAAAAAAGGCGGCGTTATTAAAACCCACGATTCATTCGTCAAGTTTACCCCGGGATGGCCCCCCGTCCGCATCGATGAAATTCATCCAATCGAAGACGGCTACTACCGCTGTCGCCTCGCTGTTTGGCCGCACGACCCCGGCGACCGCACCCTCGCCACTGCCATCTATGCAGGCCCACTTTTCGGCCCAGGAAAACGTCGCTTCATGGGTATGTTTGATGTCACCGGCACGCCCAAAAACCCTCGTATTATCGAATTCCAAACCTTCCTCAAAGAAGGCGAGACCCTCCACATCGTTCCCTGGATTTATCCCGACCACGTCACTTGGCGGGACAAACATGAAAAGCGCCCTGGGATCGGCGTCGTTTGGGTTGAAACCCATGGCCCCCTCGATCAAGCCTTCCCTTCCAAAGCTCAAAAATCACTCTTTGGGAATCCTGCCACCATCACTCTCGAATCAGGCGACCCCATTTGGATGCGGCACCGTAGAGACGTCAAACTCCACAACATCACCTCCGCGACTCCCAAGATCGACGCCGAACGCATCATTCGTAATCTCATCCCTCGAGCCTTTAGGCGACCCGTTTCCAAGGCCACCGCCGATCCCTTCGTCAAACTCAGCCTCAACAGCCTCGCCAAAGGCCGCACCTTCGAACAAGCGGTCCGCGCCGGTGTCACCGCGGTTCTCTGCTCTCCCCAGTTTCTACTGCTTAATCGCGAGGAGGAGCCCGACAACTACACCATTGCCTCCAAGCTCTCCTACTTCCTCTGGTCTTCCATGCCCGATCAGGAGCTCCTTGAGCTCGCCGCCGCCGGAAAACTCTCCGATCCCAAAGTCCGCCACGCCCAGGTTGAGCGCATGCTCAACACCGCCAAACGCGAACGCTTCCTAAAAAACTTCACAGGGCAATGGCTCAGCCTCCGTGAGATCGAATTCACCTCGCCTTCCAAAAAACTCTTTCCTGAATTCGATCCTATGCTTCAAGAATCGATGATCCGTGAAACTAAAGGCTTCTTCCGCCATCTACTTGAGAACAACCTTCCCATCTCCAACTTCATCGACTCTGACTTCACCATCCTCAACGAACGCCTTGCACGCCACTACGGCATCCAAGGCGTAAAAGGCCACGAACATGCTAGGGTCACTGAAATCCCTGATGACTCAATCCGCGGTGGCCTCTTCACCCAAGCTAGCATCCTTAAAATCACCGCCAACGGAACCAACACCTCGCCAGTTCTACGGGGGGTCTGGCTTCTCGACCAAATCTTCTCGAAACCAGTTCCGCCGCCGCCGGCTGGCATTCCCGCCGTAGAACCCGACATCCGTGGCGCCATCTCCATCCGCGATCAACTCACCAAGCATAGTGCCAACGAATCCTGCGCACGTTGTCACGACCACATCGATCCTCCCGGTTTCGCTCTCGAAATTTTCAACCCCATCGGCGGCGAGCGCACTTGGTATCGTTCTCTAGGCGAAGGCAAAAAAATCTCTAAGCGCGAACCCTACACCAAGGGCCCCGACGTCAAACAACACGGCACCTTCAAGGACGGAACCTCCTTCAAAACCTTCAAAGAATTCCGCCAAATTCTTTTTGAGGACCAAGACCTCATCCGTCGCTCCCTCGCCCAAAAACTTCTCATCTACGCGAGCGGCCGTCCCTTCACCCTATCAGACCGCCCTTCGCTCGAAACCGTCATCCAAAAATCGAAGACCACCCCCGGCCTGCGTGCAATGATCCACGCCATCATCGAAACCGACATGTTCCTCCGTCGCTAATCAGAAACGTGGGTGTAACGCCCGCTTTCCCCCCAAACCATGCAAAATTCATCCTTAACCCTTCATCCTTCAAAAATGCACCGCCGCACCTTTCTCCGTTCTTCTGGGATCACCCTCGGACTTCCCCTCCTGAACTCCATGCTTCCCACTTCTCTTCGTGCCGCCAGCCAAGATAAGGAACCAGACATCCGGCGCATGCTCTCCATCTGCTCTCCCCTCGGCATTCACACTCCCCTCCTTTTCCCAAAAAAGGCCGGCCGCAACTACGAAATCACTCCCTACCTCGAATCACTCCAGACGCACCGTGAAAAATTCACCGTCATTTCAGGACTTATGCACCCAGATGTCGATGGCGGCCACTCAGCTGAAAAAAGCTATCTCACCGGCGCCGCCCACCCCGGCCAACCAAGCTTCAAGAACACCATCTCGGTCGACCAATACGCCGCCGAGCGTATCGGTCACCTCACCCGAGTTCCTTCCCTTTCCCTCTCCGCCAACAACACAGGTCTTAGCTACACCCGCTCCGGCGTCCGCATCCCGCCCGAAACCCGGCCCTCACGCGTCTTTGCCAAACTCTTCCTCGAAGGGAACGCCGAGCAGAAAGCCGCCCATATGCGCCAAATCGAAGACGGCCAAAGTATTATGGACCTTGTAGGTGAGCAAACCACCAAGGTCTCACGAAAGCTCGGCCGAGAAGACAACCAAACCCTCGACCAATACCTCACCAGCGTTCGCGAACTCGAAAAACGACTCGTTATCCAGAAAAAATGGGCCCACCTCCCCAAGCCAAAGGTCGACCGAAAACCCTTCAGCGATGTCGAAGATCGTGCCGATTTCGTGAGTAATATGGAGCTCATGTATGACCTCATCTTCCTCGCCTTCCGTACCGACTCCACCCGGCTCATCACTTTTTGTGGGGCCGGGGGCAACTACGTTCCCACCTTAAAAGGCGTCGATGAGGACTGGCACAACCTCAGCCACCATGGAAGAGATGAAAATAAGATCGAAAAGCTTGCTATCATCGAACTCGAAGAAATGCGCCTGTTCGCCAAGTTCATGTCCCGCCTCGACGAAGTTAAGGAAGGAGGCCACACCCTCCTCGATCAAACTGCCATTTTCAGCGGTTCAAATCTTGGCAATGCCTCCAGCCATGACAACAGCAATCTCCCTGTCATTGCGGCCGGTGGCCACTTCAAACACGGCCAGCATTTAACCTTCGATTCAGCCGACAAAAAAACTTCACCACTTGCCAATCTCTTCGTTTCCCACCTCCAGCATCTTGGGCTCGAAACTGAAACCTTTGCCTCCGGCACTTCAACTCTCAACGGTTTAAATCAACTCAGCTAACCCGCATTTTTTAAGGACGCCTTGGCGGTCTCATCGATTCACTACCTAATGACCTGATTCGCAATTAAAAAACCCGGCTGGAATTAGCCGGGTTGTCGGAAAAATAGAAAATCAACTACGAAAATCGTAGTAATTATTCAGCTTCTTCGATCGTCTCGAGGTCAAAACTTTCGTCCTCCATGCCATAAATCGCATCAAGCTTGTCTGACATTTCCTTCATCTCAGGATTGTTCAGCGCCCCCATAAGAACAGCCCCAATAGCCTCTGCATCAGGATTTTCAGCCATCATTTGAAACATTTTTTGGCTAATTTCCTGACCTCTGCCTTCAACGCCGTCTTTGATCGCCTTCATAGCCTCCTTCTCTTCGTCAGTCGGAGGATCGAGAGCTTCAGCCGCTGCGAGAACTTCTTTCAAGGCTGCATTTGCGCCTGTCATAGTTTTCACAAAAGCTTCGGCAGATTTCACATCAGTGATTGAACCCATGCCATCCATGATACTTGTCATTGCCTTAGAGACTTTTGTCCCAAGCTCAGAATGGCTGGATGCTTGGGGTTCGGCTGCGGGCTCGGGCTCGGGTGCGGGTGCGGGTGCGGGTGCGGGTGCGGGTGCGGGTGCGGGTGCGGGCTCGGGCTCGGGTGCGGGCTCGGGTGCGGGTGCGGGTGCGGGTGCGGGCTCCGCAGGTGCCGCCTCAGCAGCTTCTTCTTCGGCGGCTGGCTCTTCTTTGTCTCCACAGGAAACAAAGCCGAAAGGGAGCAAGATCACAGCGGCAAATGGAAATATCGTCTTAAGTTTCATCAGTCTATTTTTTGATTTCGGGGGGACGATACACAAAATAGAGGAGGTCGGCGAACACAAAAATCTACCCTATCCCCTGAAGATATAGGTTGGAGGGGGTTTAGCCTCTAAATCCGATGAGGCTGATTTGGTGATTTTAGTTTGGGGAGAATTCTAAGCGGTCTTCGAAAGAAAACGGCGACTGTTTCCAGTCGCCGCTTTAAAAATTTGAAATCAGCGATAAGGACTACAAGCGTTTACGCTTGAATTTGAGCATCGCCTCTGATTTTGCAATTGCAGCCTGGAGGGCTGCCATTTCATCGTGGTCGACATTCTCCCCAGCCAGCGCATCTTGCGCCCGCTTCATGGCCTCCTCGACTTTTGCCTCGTCAATCGCGTCTTCACCAATCGCCAGATCGATTAGAATCGACACCTTGTTGTCAGCCACTTCAACGAATCCTTCACCGACAGCAAGCTCTTCGATCTTACCATCTTTCTTATAGCGAAGCTCTCCAGGAGAAAGGGGTGCTACCAAAGCAGCATGCATATCCAAAATTCCCATCTCACCCTCGCTCCCAGGAAGATAAACATCATCAACGGTATCGGAGAAAATGGTTTTCTCCGGAGTCACGATGTCGAGTTGGAAAGACATAAATTTAGGATTTCGGATTCTAAAGTTGAGGAATAACCAGACAGAATGCCTTAGCCCTTATCGACTGAGTCGATACCCGCCTTCATGTAGAAGTTAGACTCCGGAACATTGTCGTGCTTTCCGTCGAGAATCTCGGCGAAACCCTTCACGGTGTCTTCAATAGAGCAAAGCACCCCGGGAACGTTGGTGAAGACCTCCGCAACGTGGAAGGGCTGAGTCAAGAAACGTTGGATCTTACGAGCGCGGAAAACCGAGAGCTTGTCCTCGTCAGAAAGTTCGTCCATTCCGAGGATCGCAATGATATCTTGGAGATCTTTGTAGCGCTGAAGCACGAGCTGGACGCCACGAGCAACCTTGTAGTGCTCTTCGCCTACAATCTCAGGAGAAAGTGCTGCTGAGGTGGAAGCCAGAGGGTCCACCGCAGGGAAAAGGGCCTGCTCAGCAAGAGAACGCTCAAGCACCACCGTTGCATCAAGGTGGGCGAAGGTGTTTGCGGGAGCAGGGTCAGTCAAGTCATCCGCAGGAACGTAAACAGCTTGAATAGAAGTAATCGATCCCTTTTTAGTTGAAGTGATTCGCTCCTGAAGTCCGGCCATTTCCTCGGCAAGAGTCGGCTGATAACCCACCGCCGAAGGGGTACGTCCAAGAAGTGCTGACACCTCAGAACCGGCCTGAGAGAAACGGAAAATGTTATCAACGAAGAGGAGAACGTCAGAATTATCCTCGTCACGAAAGTGCTCAGCCATTGTGAGA
>JAQWSX010000175.1 GCA_029242935.1 Akkermansiaceae bacterium | reverse complement strand
GTAATCACCCCACCACCTTTCTGGGCACCATCAACTTTCTCGCCATACTCCGTATCGCTTATCTTAAAGAGCGTCCCATAGCCAACCGTTCCGCCACTCGTAAGGTATAGACTTCGGATCTGAGATGTGGCTGGGTGGTAGTATAACCTCCAAGCGCTTTCCTCTGTCCCCTGCATTGATTTCATCTCCAGAGCTGCCCCGTCTAGGATACGAGTAACCTTGGCATGGCCCTTGACAGTCTCTCCTCGAACCGCATTTGCACCTGGCCACTCGTTTATCCAAAGGATATCCGTATTCCAACGCCCCTCGAGGAGCCCACAGAGTTCCCTGAACTCTTTAAGGGTCGAAGTCTTCACCGATAATTTTTCGTGATGATCAGCAAAAACAGGACTCATGGAAATCACGCTCAGGAGCGCCGAAAGAAGCGATTTTTTTATTTTGTTCATCACGTTTTAATTTTTTGAGAGATGATTTCAAAGACATCTCATTAGTTCATGCGTAGTTGTCATCAATTTTGTGTCATCAAGATGTCTCAATACAAAAGATCTCCATCGTATATTAGATTCTCCGACCAAAACCATAACCTTCCCCTAGCAAGCTCAGGGTAAACTGCCCCCACCTATCTTCTAAAAGTAGCCCCGTAACAGTCAGTCAGGGTTCCTACACGAAACACACCCAAAACTTCTGGAGTTTGTCGGCGCATTTTCTACTATCGAATTTATGAACGAAAAACCAGATTCGAGCAATTTCTCAACAGGCCGCCGAAATTTTATTACCGGAGCGACCGCCGCAATGGCCGCCGCAATCACCGCCAAAAAAACCGCTGCCGAAACGCCGCGCGATTGGACGGGCGTGATCCCAACGCGCTATCCTGACCCCGACATTGTTTCGCTCGACGATCGCTTCAATAAACTCAAGCTAGGAAACACCCCAATCCAACGGATTTACCATTCACCGGACATGCTCTGGGCCGAAGGGCCAGCCTGGAACGGCGTGGGCCGTTATCTCTTGTGGAGCGATATCCCGAACAATGTTCAGCATCGTTGGTTAGAAGAAGATGGTCACGTTACCAAACAGTTTCGTTATCCAAGCGGCAACAGCAACGGGAACACCTTCGATTTCCAAGGACGGCAGATTTCCTGCCAACACGGCCCACGAAAGGTCGTCCGCTACGAATACGACGGCACGGTCACAGTGCTTGCCGAGAAGTTCGAGGGCAAATCACTCAACGCGCCGAATGACGCGATCGTCCATCCGGAAGACGGCTCGATTTGGTTCACGGATCCGGGTTATGGCGGACTCATGAACTACGAGGGTACTCGCGCGACAAATGGTTCAGCCCAACCATATCAGAAGGAAGCGGTCTATCGCATTGACGCCAAAGACGGAAAAATCACGAAGCTAACCGACGAAATCTTCAAACCAAACGGACTCTGTTTTTCGCCGGACTACAAGAAACTCTACGTCGCCGACACTGGAGCGAGTCATTACGCGGACGCCCCCAAAAATATCAAAGTTTGGGACATCGAAGGCACGAAGCGACTGAAGAACGGCCGCGAGTTTGCGTCGATGACGCTGGACGTCGACGGCGAGGAAAAAGCTGGTTTTGCCGACGGAATCCGCGCCGATGAATACGGCAATATTTGGGCGAGCGCGGGCTGGGTCGGAGACGGTTACGATGGCGTCCATGTCTTCGCGGGCGAGGACGGTCAGCGAATCGGGCAAATTTTACTTCCAGAAATCTGCTCAAACGTCTGCTTCGGCGGAACCAAGCGAAATCGGCTCTTTATGACCGCCAGCACTTCAGTTTACGCGATGTATACGGAGACCAAAGGCGCTCATATCAGCTAAGGTCTTGATTTGCTCACCAATGTATCCTCGCTTACCAACGTTTCATTTGATTGAACAATGAAGGACCTACAGGCCAAGGAGAAAAAAGAGTAAAACCGCCACTCCGCTTCCTTTTCCGTCAAAAGTAAATTCCTAGCAGCAACCAGCTAGATATTCCGCCAGATGGTTTCGATCTGGCTAGCCCCCGCCCGGGGATATTTCAGGAAATACATCTCGTGGACTTGGATGTTTCTTTATTGGGAGACAGCTGGTAGGTTGAAACGATGAGATTGAGATTGGCGATAGTGATCATGGGCCTAGTGATAGGGGTGGCCTTTGGAGATGGCGTGGCAGAGGCGAAGAAATTAATCAGTCAGTCCAAGAGGACTGAGGTGGAACCAATGAAGATACTTGATCTGGTGACAGGTGATTTGAAGGAGGAAGGGGTGGATAAGGTCATCGAGTGGGTGATTGAGAATGGCTACGCCCAAGAAAGGAAGAAAGTAGGAGAGATGATCTGGTCGCTCCCAAAAAATGATCAGTTGATGTTAACCTATTTGCGAACCTTGGGTTTCTATGGGGAAAAAGAGCAATTGGAAGCGATGATAGAGAAGTTGCCCAATGGAAACGTCCACCAGAAGGCAAGATTTCGACTCGCATTGTTGGTGGCAGAGGACGCGCAAAGGAACTTAACACTCACTGATACGCAGCGGGCTGCCGCGAATCAGTCAGTCGTGTCGATTTTGGATAAGCTGGAGAAGGAAGAGGACTTGGATGAAATTCTCCAGAAGTGGATCAAGGACTTGAGATATAAGGTCACCCGTTTGGTGGTGGGTTGTGAAGCGCCCGAGATTGAAGGGGTCGATCAAGATGGTAGAAAATTCCGCCTGAGCGATTATCGGGGAAAAGTGGTGCTCCTACCATTTTGGGGAATCTGGTGAGGGCCTTGCAGATCAATGTTCCCCTACGAGCGGTCGCTCGTTGAGAAGTGGAAAGACGAGCCATTTGCTTTGGTGGGTGTCAATACCGATCCTCCGGAGCGGCTCTCGAAGTATGTCAAGAATGACACGATTACTTGGCGTAATTTTCGAGATGAAAAAGTAGGTGGTCCAATTTCCAGTAAGTGGGACATCGTCGGTTGGCCCACAATCTACGTCTTAGATCATAAAGGAGTAATCAGGCATGTGGGGCAGTTGAAAGAAGATCTAGATAAGACTTTAGCGAAACTGATTAAGGAGGCGAAGGAGAATTGAGGGACAAAAACATTCATCAAATGACCGACATTGAGTCAGAAATCATTGGACATCTCAGGCTGCGATGATTGGCACTCTTTGAGCCCAATATTGCGCAATGAACTTCATTATCGCCCCCACTCTACTCTTCCTGCTCTCCGGAGCGATACTTGCCGAAGACTGGAAACTCCAGCCTCTAAAATACAACGATCCCGATCTCATCGTCGATCTCGGCGTCGGATTGTGGGCCTGGCCACTACCGATGGACTACGACGAGGATGGCGACTACGATTTGGTCGTCTCATGCCCGGACAAGCCCAGCAACGGCCTCTATTTTTTTGAAAATCCTACGCAAGACCCCTCAGTCAAAATGCCGGTTTTCAAACCGGGAGTCCACATCGCAGAAACCGGTCACAACGTTCAGATCAGCTACGTCAAAGGTGAGGCTCGTGTCCTGCGCGAGAATCGGGAATATGTCGACTTTCGCACCAACCGATTCGGCCGACTCGACAAGATCTATCCCACTTCAAAAATTCACCAAGGCAAAGGTCGCACCCGCGCAAACATGTGGCGTTATGTCGATTGGGAGCAGGATGGCGACCAAGACATCATCGTCGGCATTGGCGACTGGTCGGACTACGAGTGGGATCATGCCTATGACGCGCAAGGCCGCTGGCAGAATGGCCCACTGCACGGCTGGGTCTATCTTATCAAGAACGAAGGCGGCGAGTACACGAAAAACCCGGTGAAGGTCGAGGCTGGTGGAGCACCGATTGATGTCTACGGGTGGCCGAGTCCAAACTTTGCGGACTTTGATGGAGACGGTGACCTTGACTTGCTGTGCGGAGAGTTCCTCGATGGCTTCACCTATTTTCAAAACATCGGTTCCGCCACCAAGCCAGAATACGGCGCCGGTTCGAAACTAGTGGGCGCAGATGGTCAAACTCTCGCCATGCACTTACAAATGATCACGCCCACTGCGCTCGATTGGGACAAAGACGGCGACTTTGATCTCGTTGTCGGTGATGAAGACGGACGCGTCGCCTTGGTGGAAAATGTCTCTCCAGAAGGTGCGGGCCTTCCGATCTTCAAGCAGCCGGTTTACTTCCAACAAGAAGCAGATGAATTAAAGTTTGGCGCGCTCGCCACACCATTTGCTCATGATTGGGATAAAGACGGTGACGAAGATATTCTTTGTGGAAATACCGCCGGCAACATCGCGCTCTTCACCAACCTCGATGGCAAAGGCACGAAATGGTCGGCACCAGAGTTACTGAAAGCCGACAGCAAAGTGTTTCGGATTATGGCGGGGAAAAATGGTTCGATCCAGGGTCCTGCCGAAGCGAAGTGGGGCTACACCACGCTGTCGGTTGCGGACTGGAATGATGACGGTCACGACGATATTCTAGTCAACTCGATCTGGCCCAAGCTTCAGTTGCTGCGCAACACCGGAAGCGGCCTGACTCAGGAACCTCTCCCCTTCTGGACCAAGGAGGCACCGCCCGCTTTCTACTGGTGGCAAACACTTGCTGAAAACCTGCAGACTCAATGGCGAACCACGCCGCTGGCAACGGATTTTGATACCGACGGAAAACTCGATCTTATCATGCTCGACCAGGAGGGATTCCTCACCTGCCAGAACCGGGCCCGGACGGAAACCCGCATCTTTCTCGATGAGGATCTTGAACCGGTGAGGCTCAACGCCGTCACAGCAGGAGGCTCAGGCCGCGTAAAACTCGCGGTGGTGGATTGGGACGGAGACGGCCGGCTCGACATTCTTACGAATTCTCAAAATACGACTTGGTGGCGAAATTGCCGGGATGCTGGGAACGGAAAGGTCGTGCTTAAAAAGATCGGCAACCTCGCGAGACGCAACGTGGCCGGCCATACCAGCAGTCCGACAGTTTGCGATTTCGATGGAAACGGGAAACCGGACCTCATCGTCGGATCGGAGAACGGACGACTTTATTTCATCAAGCATGAAGACTGCGTGCAGTATCCACCTTCGACACTGAAGCCTCGCAAGCCGAAAGAAGTCACTCCCCCACGTTTCTCGGGGCTCATCAGCGAAGAGTTCATCTTCAACAATGCACCCCACAAGGAATGCCATGCCTCGACGCTCGAACAGACCTCACGCGGTCTAGTTGCCGCGTGGTTCGGAGGCACGAAGGAAAAGAACCCGGATGTCGGCATCTGGTCAAGTTACCACGACGGTAAACGCTGGTCACCCCCCCGCCAGTGGGCCGACGGCTTGCAGCACAAGGACCTTCGCCACCCCTGTTGGAATCCTGTCCTTTACCAACCGGAAGGCGATGAGCCGCTCATGCTCTTTTTCAAGGTCGGCCCCAATCCACGAGAATGGTGGGGCGAACTGATGCTGAGCCACGACCGTGGCCGCTCGTTCCAAACCCCGCAACGCCTTCCCGAAGGCATTGACGGCCCGGTTCGATCAAAACCAATGCGACTGAGAGACGGAGCGCTACTTTGTCCCTCATCCACGGAACACGGTAATGACTGGCGTTTCCATTTCGAAAAACTAAAAGATGGTAGATGGTCCCGCTTCGAGCCGGAACAGCAGCTCTTCCAGGTCATTCAACCAACCCTGCTCACCCACCCCGACGGCCGGATCCAAGCCCTTTATCGCTCCAAGCATGGAGCCATCATCACGAACGAATCAAAGAACCGAGGAGAAACCTGGAACGCCCTTGAAAAGCTCGGCCTTCCAAACAATAACTCAGGAATCGAAGCCCTCACTCTGCGCGATGGCCGACATCTCCTGCTCTACAATCATCTCGGTGGGCCGGGAAACGATGGCTGGGGCAAACGGCACGCCATCCACCTAGCAGTCAGCGATGACGGAACTGTGTGGAAGGCTCTTGCCGTGATCGAAAAGGCGCAGGAAGGAGAGTTTTCCTACCCGTCGATGATCCAGACGAAGGACGGACTTGTCCACATGACCTACACTTGGAACCGCAAGCGAGTGAAGCACGTGGTCATCGACCCCGCAAATCTGCAGCCGGGCGTGGCCCTGAATGAGGAGGCGTGGCCGGAATGAAGACAGCCGACATCATCGTCCTCACTGCCTACCTCTCCATCGTCCTAGGCGTAGGTTTCTGTTTCGCTCGACGCAGCAAGACTTCCGAGGGTTTCATGAAAGCAGGAGGACGCTTGCCCGGATGGATCATCGGACTCAGCCTCTTCGGGACCTATCTTTCCTCGAACACATTCATCGGCGTGCCGGGCAAGGCCTATGCCGGAAACTGGAACGCCTTCGTATTTTCACTCTCTATTCCAATCGCGATTCTCATCGCAACGAAGTGGTTCGTGAAGTTCTATCGCGACACCGGCGAAATCTCCGCCTATGAGCACCTCGAGAAGCGCTTTGGCGTCTGGGCTCGTATCTATGCCGTGATCTGTTATCTCCTGACCCAAATCGCGCGCACCGCAACTATCATGCTAGGGGTGGCCATCGGCTTGCAGCAAGTCACCGGCTGGGATCTCAACAGCATCATCATCGTTTCCGGAATCCTGGTCACCGCCTACACCTTGATCGGAGGAATCGAAGCGGTGATCTGGACCGATGCCATCCAATCGATCGTTCTCACGCTGGGAGCGATATTGGTAATTGGCACTATCCTAGCCAAGCATCCAGATGGTGCATCAAGCGCGTTTGCGATCGCCATCGACAACGAAAAATTCTCACTCGGCAGCTGGAACATAACCGACCTAGGCACCTCCACTGTTTGGATCGTCTTGGTATACGGACTCTTCATCAACCTGACAAATTTCGGCATCGATCAAAACTACATCCAGCGCTACCATACCGCGCAAAACGACGACGCCGCAAACCGTTCGCTGTGGATCGGCGCCATGCTTTACCTCCCAGTTTCCCTTCTATTCTTCCTGATCGGATCCCTGCTCTTCAGCTTTCACCAGTCCATGCCCGAGGAGATCGCAGCCATCCAGAAAATGGCCGGAGAAGGCAAGTTCGAAGACTCAATCCTACCCCACTTCATGGCTCATCACCTGCCAACCGGTCTTGGCGGGCTCATCATCGCCGCACTTGCTGCCGCAGCCATGAGCACGATCGACACAAGCCTGAACAGCTCCGCTACAATCACACTCAAAGATCTTTGGACCCGGCTATTTCGCCGCACGCAAGCCGTAAGTGAAAGAGAGGCGATATTGGTCTTGAGAATTTCAACCGTCGTCTGGGGCATCATCGGAACCAGCACAGCTCTACTCCTCACCAGCAAGACCAAGAACATCCTCGATATCTGGTGGCAACTGTCAGGTATCTTCGCCGGTGGCATGCTGGGTCTGTTTCTGCTCGGACTCATTGTGAAGAGGGCAGGAAACGTTGCCGCAGCCACCGGAGTGACCTTGGGTGTCATCATGATTTTCTGGCTCAGTTCCTCGTGGATTCCTAAAAAGCTCCAACCCATGATTCACAGTAACCTCACCATCGTCGTTGGAACCTTGACCATTTTTCTGGTCGGGTTGCTCGTGAGCAAGTTTATGACACCCAGAAAAATGTCATAACACTAAACACAATTGGCAACAGCTGTGCCCTCGCACTCCCCTAGCGTTTGATCTAAGTCCCATAAATCTCTAACCACTCACTTTTTACACCGACTCCCCCTTTTTTACACCGACTCCCCCTTTCTCCCCCTCCACTCCGACGCAAAACCGGCCTTAACGCTCTCCCCCAAAAAACAAATTCCTAGCAGTCAAGGTTCTAACCAAACCAAATCACCCTCCTGTCTCCCCTATCCGGTCCGTTCTCTGGATTTTTAAAAAAAAAATTGCCAAGACAGGGGGTAATCTGTTACTAGCTAAACTCACATGAATATTCGACTTCCTTTCTTCCCTTTCCTCGCTCTCAGCGTAGGAATAATTACTCTTGAATCTTCTGTCACCGCTTCGGTAGTAACTGTGAACGGCGACTTCTTGGTCATTGACAACGTTGTCGATGCGAATTTTTCGTCATCTGGATTCGGGGGAAGTGACACTGGTCAACCGGAAAGCTGGAATGGCGTTCGCGATTGGGGCAACGGAGGCGCGGCGACGACCGCTACATGGAACTGGGGAACCGGCAATGCCGGTGATTCAGCTCTCGGTGCCGGCGTCTACGAGATCTATGCGTCGTGGAAAAATGGCCCTCAAGCTAACCTGAACGACGCGATCTTCACGGGAACGGATGGATGGGCCGGGGTCACGGTCGACGAGGCGCCGGGCACGAGTTCCTACGCGGGAACACTCGGAATCGAGACGCTCAACGACGGCTCGCGCGACGTTGATTTCGTTTTGCTCGGGAGCGCCACAGTTTCCGACGGTACCTTTTCGCTGACCATCACGGATGATGCAGCCAACGCGAACTTCATCCACGTCGATGCGGCGGCGATCCGCCAAATCAATCCGGTTCCGGAGCCTTCGCTCTCTCTCTTGGGTCTCCTTGGCTTCGGACTCCTCTTGCGTCGGCGCCGCTAAAAAAAATCTCTAGCCAGAATTACCTATCCGTGCCGTGCCGCGGGTAGTAATCCAAACCATTCACTGTTTTTTTTACAGATCGACTCCCGCTGCGGGGTCTGAGGAGAGCACCGGGTTATCGCTTTATCTTTTCGCTTTCTTGTTTCTCCTTTCCTGCGATCAGCGCAATGACAAGGAAAAGAGTGGCGAGATCGATTCCGGAAAGGTTGACGGGGTTGAAGTGGTCAGGAAACTTAATGCGCTTAAGACGTTCTCACCGCTCGATCCAATCGCGACCGATCCCGGAGAGGAATGGTCGCTTGAGCGTTTCTCGGCTGCTGCCCATCCTATCCTCGCGGATTTGCTAGATGGGAGATCTGAGCAGCTCAGGTCGGGGGCATGGCAGGCCTTGCGTCCGGACTTGATGGAAGTGTCAGCGCTCGGAGATATTCGGATCTTGCGGGGAAGCGGCCCAGGGGCCGAGACCTCCCGTGAAAAGTCTCTGGCTGACCTTTTCGAGCCCTTTGAGGGGGGCGCTCCACATTACCGAAAGGCGAAGATCATACGATTACGGGAGCGCGAAGGCGGCCAGATCGATGCCACGATCTCCTATGAGGCATCTGGGCGCTCCCCCTTGGGTGGATTAGTGCAGCAGCGCGCGCAGTGGTCATCGAATTGGCACTGGCGTTCCGACGAACCTGCGAAGTTGCGTTCCCTAGAAGTGATTTCCTTTGAGGAGAGTCATCGCAAGGCTGCCGAGCCGCTTTATGCGGAGCGCACGTGGGATATGGTGGGCGGAGTCGCAGCATGGCGGACGCAGTTACGGTTCGGGGTAGATGACTGGCTCCAGCGGATCGAGATGTTTCACGGCTCCTTCCTAGGAGCCCGCTGCGGGCTTGCGATAGGCGATGTGAATGGCGACGGATTCGATGATCTCTATCTCTGCCAACCGTCCGGCGTTCCCAACCAGCTTCTGCTCCGTGCGGAGGATGGCACGGTGCGCAATGTCTCGGCGGAAGCGGGAATGGACTGGCTCGATTTCGCCTCGGCCGCCCTCATCGTCGATCTGGACAACGACGGAGACCAAGACATTGCCATCGCGACGAACTCCGGGGTGGTGGTGGTGGAACAAGTGAGTCCTTTGCGCTTCGAACGGCGGGCCCTCCTGCAGGCTGCGGACAGCGATGTGGAATCGCTTAGCGCGATTGATTACGACCTCGATGGAGACCTGGACCTTTACCTGTGCTTTGACTACGCCGAGGCTGAGGCCCACCGGGACGAGGCGATAGGGAGGGCGATCTTGCATGACTCAAATGACGGCGGTGCCAATCTCTTGTTCGAGAATCGACTCGGGCAGGGTGAGGTATTTCAGTTTGTAGACGCCACGGTGCGAACTGGTCTCGATGCCGCGAACCGGCGTCACAGCAATGCCGCCTCTTGGGAAGATTATGATGGGGATGGCGACCCGGATCTCTACGTCGCGAATGACTACGGCAAAAACTGCCTCTATCGGAACGATTTCAATCCCGCCACCGGGGAGTGCCGGTTCGTGGAAGTGGGCGCGGCCAGCGGAGTGGAGGACACCGGACCGGGTATGTCGGTATCTTGGGGGGACTACGACAACGATGGAGATGCGGATCTCTATGTCGGCAACATGTTCTCTTCGGCCGGAGGACGCATCTTTGACCGGTCAAACTTCCGGAGCTGGCTGGACAAGGACAGCCGCGCGCTCTATCGCAGGTTTATTAAGGGAAACTCCCTGTTTGAAAACCTCGGTAACGGAAAATTTCGCGAAGTCGGGGAGCCCCTCGGAGTGGAGCCGGGTCGTTGGGCCTGGAGCTCCGTCTTTGCAGATCTAAACAGCGATGGGTGGGAGGACGTAGTGGTCGCCAACGGCTACATCACGACCGGGGATCCGGGTGACTTGTGAAGTTTCTATTGGCGACAGGTCGGGTCGCACACTGGAATCCGCAGCACGTTCACCTCGAGGTCGGAGTCCGTGTTTTCGGATGATGACAAGCTCGTGGCACTGCTGCGGGCCGGGAGAAATTTCAGCGGTCGTGAGCGCCACTGCGCCTTCCTCAACCCAGGAGATGGGAGCCGCTTCGCCGATATCTCTTCTCTTACCGGGCTGGATCTCCCGGAAGACGGAACGGGAGTAGGTTTTTCCGATTGGGATCACGATGGCGATCTCGATCTCTGGATTTCGAACCGCTCGGCACCGAGCGTGCGCTTCTTCGAAAACCGACTAGCTTCGGCGCGCTCGTTGCAGGTCGCGCTGGTGGGCGTGGCCGCGAACCGAGATGCCTTGGGAGCGCGCGTCGTGGTCAGTCTTTCGGATGGTCGGACGCTCACCAAGACCCTGCGGGCCGGGGACGGTTATCTTTCCCAGTCCTCTAAGGTGATGCACTTCGGCCTGGGTGAGGAGGCGACGGTCGCCCGCGTGCAGGTGCGATGGCCCGTGCGGGGCGGGAAAAGTGAAAGCTTCTCGGGAATTGCGACCAACGGGGGGCGCTTTGTTTTGCGGCAGGGGAATGGGAAAGCAATCTTCGCCGATTCGCAGCCATCTCCGCAAAAGTTGATGAAGCGGGATCGGGAAGAGAGGGTAGAATCCGCAAATCATCAGGTTGCGCTCGCGATGCCTCTGCCGCTGCCTGCCTTGGAGTTTGTGAGGAAGGATGGCACGCGACAGGCGGTGTTTCTCGCGGATGGAAAGCGGAGCGTGATCCTCAGCCTGTGGGCGAGTTGGTGTGCTCCGTGTCTCTCAGAATTGAAGGAAGCCGCTTCCCAGCGAGAGTCTCTTGCCGCGGTCGGGATCGATTTCCTGCCAGTCTCGGTGGATGGACTGACGTCGGATGTCGGAGGGGACCCAGCCAAGGCCGAACAGTTCCTGGCCATGTTGGGATGGGAGGGCCGAAGCGGTTATGCGGATGAAAGGCTGATGAGCCTCTTGCAATTAACCAATGACGAGTTGTTTGTGGCCCGCCGCACCTTACCGCTGCCTACCAATTTCCTGATCGATCCCCACGGCCGACTGGTTGCGATCTACAAGGGCCCAGTGGATCTCAATGACGCCCGGCAGCAGTTGGAGCGGCTGGCCATGCCGTTCAAGGAGCGACGCGAATTGGTGCAACCCTTCTCCGGGCGGTGGATGTCGCCGCCAATGAATTTTGTGATGCTCAACTATGCCTACCGGCTCTTTCGGAGGGGCTATCTGCAGGAAGGCAGCGACTACCTCGCTCGTTACCGGCGTTTCCTGAAGGGCCAGCAATTGTTTCCGGTGGTGCTCACCGCGGCCGGGCGCGAAATGATCGCGGGAGGAGATCCGACGGGCGGTGCGGCACAGCTTCGGAAAGTCCTGGCCATGGATCCCCGGAATGTCGGAGCCTTGACCGAGCTCTCCATGGTGATTCTGAACCATCGGGTTCTGGGTGAGCCCAAGGAAGCCCTTTCCTTTGCCCGCCAGGCTGTCGAGACCAGCCGCCATAGCGATCAGTCCGCGTTGCTCGCGCTGGCGGAGGCGGCGGAGAAGACAGGGAATCCCAAGGAGGCCGCCGAAGCCCGTGAGGACGCACGGAAACTGGAAAAAGATCCGTAGGCGAATACTTATTGATTGGCTGACGAATGCCCTTGAATACAATTAGGAAAAACTCAACTCTCTCCAAGAAAATCGGGCAATAAAATATTTAAGACTAGTCCTTCCTCCAGCCTCAACTCTAATCAATTCGACAATGAAAATAATGAAAATAATGAAAATAGTAGCGAGTCGATTTGTTTTTGACACCTTCATTGCAGGGGGGGTTGTCCTTGGATATACTATCACCGCCACTGCTGAGGTGACGCCAGTGGACGACTTCCTGGTCATTGACAACGTTGTCGATGCTAATTTTTCGTCATCTGGATTCGGGGGAAGTGACACTGGTCAACCGGAGAGCTGGAATGGCGTTCGCGATTGGGGCAACGGAGGCGCGGCGACGACCGCTACCTGGAACTGGGGAACCGGCAATGCCGGTGATTCAGCTCTCGGTGCCGGCGCCTACGAGATCTATGCGTCGTGGAAAAATGGCCCTCAAGGTAACCTGAACGACGCGATCTTCACGGGAACGGATGGATGGGCCGGGGTCACGGTCGACGAGGCGCCGGGCACGAGTTCCTACGCGGGAACACTCGGAATCGAGACGCTCAACGACGGCTCGAGCGACGTTGATTTCGTTTTGCTCGGGAGCGCCACAGTTTCCGACGGTACCTTTTCGCTGACCATCACGGATGATGCAGACAACGCGAACTTCATCCACGTCGATGCTGCGGCGATCCGACGTGTCCAAGGTGTCGTGGACTCTGACAACGACGGCATGCCCGACGAGTTTGAGGATCAACACGGGCTGAACAAGAACGACGCTGGCGACGCGAGCCTCGATGGGGACGGCGATGGGCTCAGCAACCTGGAAGAGTTCCAGAACGACAGCGACCCGGCGATGATGGACACCGATAGTGATGGGCTCGAAGACGGTAAAGAGGTCAACTCCACGATGACTGATCCCGCCGACGACGACTCCGACGATGATGGCTTGTTGGATGGCGTGGAAACGAACACCGGAATCTTCGTGGATGGAGACGACACCGGTACTGATCCGAACAATCCGGACAGCGATGGCGACGGCAGCTCCGACCGCATCGAAGTGATCTCTGGCAGCAACCCAAACCAGCCGGATCTCGGCCGAGTGATCGATGAACTGGGCGACACCTATCTCGTAATCGACAACAGCGACGGCAACTACAGTGAGCCCGGAGCACTTGAAGGACAGGATACGAATCAGCCGGATTCCTGGAATGGCGAGCGCCGCTGGGGGAACGCCGGAACAAACACGACCGCCACCTGGTCGTTCGCAGGCCTGAGCTCGGGCACCTACCAGGTCTACGCCTCGTGGAGGAACGACGGTCAGTGGAACGTCAGCACGGCCCGCTACGGTCTGGGCGATGGCGGCGAGGCGGTCGATCTAGACCAGCGCCCCGGCGCAGCCAGCTATCCCGGTATCGTCCTCAACGATGGGGCTCGCGATGTCAATTTTGTCCTCCTGGGAGAGGTCGATGTCGATGATGGCAATCTTGATGTCACCGTCGACGACAGTATCACCGAGGAGGACGCCTTAACCTTCATCTTCGCCGATGCCATCGCGATCGGCCCGATCAACGCGCTCCCGCCGCTAACCGGTTTCACCATCACTGGTATCGAATACGACATCAGTGCACCCTCGGCGACGGTGACATGGAACTCGAAGCCGAACCTGTTTTACTCGATCGAATTCTCCACCGACCTCGTTAACTGGGAGGAGGTCAGTGACAGCATCGAGTCCGATGGCGCGACGACCAGCTACTTTGATGATCTCTCCACACGATTTTCTCTCGGTGAACTCCCCATCCACGGCTACTACCGAATCCGTCTGCCTTAGCAGTCACCCCTTCCAACTCCCTAAAGAAATGTCCCGCCACGCTCCCCGTGAGCTGATCTGCGCGGCGCTGCTCGCAGCAAGCGTAATATCGACCTCCGGTCAAGTGACGGCAACTAATGAGGCGGGAGACGAATATCTAGTCATCGATAACGCCAGCGGTGCGCCAGCCTATACCGAGCCTGCCGGCAGCTTCGGCCAAGACACCGGGCAGTCCGATTCGTGGAACGGCGACCGGCGATGGGACAACGGCGGTGGCGCGAACACCGCTGCGGTGTGGACTTTCACCGGCTTGCCCAACGGCGAGTTCGACGTCTACGCCTCGTGGCGCAACGCCTCGCAAAACAACTTAACCACAACCGCCCCATACCACGTCAGCGACGGACTCGGTATCGTAATAAAGAACCAGCGCGTCGGTAATCAGGGCGATCTCGTCCTCACCGACCCGCTCGCTCGGGACGTGAACTTCGCACGGCTCGGCACCGTCACCGTTGCCGATGGCGATCTCACTGTCACACTCAACGACGATGCCTCCACCTCGAACTCCACCTTCATCTTCGCCGATGCAGTTGCCGTAGGCCCAATGAATGTCGCCCCCCTTGACAGCGATAGCGACGGAATGCCAGACGACTGGGAGGATGCCAACGGTCTTAACAAGAATGTCAATGACGCCACTGGAAACCCCGACGGTGATGGGCTCGAGAACCTCGCGGAACACCAACGCGGCACCGATCCGCAGGATAGTGACTCCGATGACGACAACCTACCAGATGAGGTCGAGACAGCGACCGGCACGTGGGCGGGGACTGCCAATACCGGCACCGACCCGAACGATGCCGACACCGACGACGACGGTCTGTTCGATGGTGTCGAAAACAATAGTGGCATCTGGACCAGCACCACCGCCACCGGCACCGACCCTCACAATGCCGACTCCGACAACGACGGGATCAGTGATGCCATTGAGAATCCAGACCAGCCCTTCGTCGATATCTCCCAACCCGGCACCGACCCAAACGATCCGGACAGCGACAGCGACAATCACGGCGACGGCATCGAAATCTTCAGTGGCAGCGATCCCACCGATCCGGGGAGCACGCCCGTGGTCATAGCCGCTTCCAACGACATCGTTATCAACGAGATCCACTACGATCCCCCGAACAAAACCGTGCCCGCCGAGTTCATCGAGTTGCACAACCAGGGCACGAAATCGGTCAACTTGCTCAACTGGCAGATAACGGGCGGTATAGATTTCACCTTCCCAAATACCGTGCTCGGCCCCGGCGCCTATCTCGTCGTCGCGCAAGATCCAGTAACAGCGCTCGGAGAATTCGGTGTGAATGCGCTTGGTCCATGGGTTGGTAAGCTGAGTAACTCCGGCGATCTCGTTGAGCTGCGCGATGCCACGGGGGCGAAGATGGACGAGGTAGACTACGGCGTTGGTTTCCCTTGGCCAACTGCCGCCCACGGCGACGGCCCGTCGATAGAGCTCATGCATCCGCTGATCGACAACGACCTCGGGGGTTCATGGCGCAGCGCCTCCACCGGTTTCAGCGGCCCAGCCGCAACCTTCCTCGCAGCGGGCGATACGGCTTGGCACTATCGTAAGGGGACATCACCGCCCACCACGGACGGCGCAGGAAGGGACTGGTTCGACGATGGCTACGACGAGACCAACGATGGCCAATGGCAAATCGGCGCAGCGCCAATCGGCTACGCGGACGGCGATGATGCCACCTTGCTTGATGACATGCAGAGCAATTACATCACCGCCTTTCTTCGCCACGAGTTCACCATCGCGCCCGGCTCAGAAATCCCCACCGCCCTACTGTTGCGCGCCTACTACGACGATGGCTGCGTGGTCTACATTAACGGTCAAGAGGTCCAGCGGTTCTCGCTGTCAGCCGGCACAATACCCTTTCCTCCACCCGGCAACTTCGCCATCAGCCACGAGCGCGATTGGAGCGAGACCGTCCTGGGCGGCACAGCCGCATACCTACACTACGGCACCAACACGATCGCCATTCAAGTCATCAACCAGAACATCGGCAGCAGTGACTTGTCGATCGACGCTGAACTGAAGACCCCACCGCCCACCGCCGTGCTTGGCGAGCCCTCACCCGGCGCGCCGAACTCCGTCTTCACCCTCCATGTCCCTCCGCAAATACGGCAACTCGATCACTCGCCCGAGCAACCAAGCTCCGCTCAAGAAGTAGTCATCACCGCAAAGATCAGCGATCCTCAGGGCGTCGCCAACGTCACACTTTCCTATCAAGTAATCGACCCCGGTGCCTATATCCGCCTCACCGACCCCGCGTTCGAGACGGAGTGGGTCAATGTCGCGATGCACGACGATGGCACCGCGGGCGACGACGCCGCAGGGGACGCCCGCTACACCGCCATCATTCCAGCCTCTGTGCACACCCACCGCCGACTTGTTCGCTACCGCATCAGCGCGGCCGACAGCGGCGGGTCGACAGTGCAAGTGCCACTCGCCGACGATCCGCAGCCAAACTTCGCCTACTTCTGCTACGATGGCGTACCCGCTTGGACTGCTGCCGCGAGGCCGGGCATCACTTCGCCACAGACCTTCGACAGCTCACTGCTCCAATCCGTGCCCGTCTACCACCTCATCGCCAACGGCGCGGACATAAATAACAGCCACTACAGCTCCGGCTCCCGCAATACTCGTTTCTTAGGAAGCATGGTCTATGACGGCCACGTCTACGACCACATTGAGTTCAATATTCGCGGCGAGGGATCGACCTACCGCACCGGCAAAAATAAATGGCGTTTCCGTTTCCTCCGCGGCCATGATTTCGAGGCGCGCGACAACTTCGGCAACAAGTATGCCACCCCGTGGAAAGACATGAAGGTCAACAGTGGCAGTGCCCCGTGGAACTACGTCAACCGGGGCATGGCTGGTATCGACGAGTGCATCACCTACCGATTCTTCGAGCTTGCGGGCGTTCCTTCCAGCCGCACCAGCTACTTCCACTTCCGAGTCATCGACGACCCTACCGAGCAAAGCGCCGTTAACCAATACAACGGGGACCTCTGGGGGCTTTACTTTAGCATCGAAGTGCCAAGCGGGGGTTTCCTCGACGACCGCGACCTGCCCGACGGCAACGTCTACAAGCTTGAATCCGGCATCCAGCAGGACAACCAGGGCGCTGAGGAACCACTTGGTCCCGGGGATTTTAACTCGATCCGAGGCCGCTTGAGCACCAGCCGGAGCGAGGCCTGGTGGCAGACTAACACCGATGTTTCCAACTACGGTCGTTACAAAGCTGTCGCCGAGGCCGTGACTCATTACGACCAGCGCGACGGCCGCCAGGGTTACTACTACCATAACCCTGATAGCGGTAAGTGGGTGATGATGCCGTGGGACTGCGACACCATGTTTCAATCCACCGTCAAATACTACACCTGGGACCGCTTTCGCCTCGGCATCGACTCACGCTACCCGGAGAACCTGATCGAAGCGGAGAACCAGCAGCGCGAAGTGCTCGACCTGCTGTTCAACACCAAGGCCCTTGACACCGCCCTGTCCGAGTTTATCGACATCGTGAATCCTTCCGGCCAAGCACTCACGCTCGCTGACATGGACCTTTTCGCGTGGGACTACAACCCGCGGACACCTGGTCAATTCAAGGGCTCCTATAATGTCCTTACCGGAAGTTCCAATCCCGCCGGGCGCTGGTATTCGCGCACTCTGATCTCCGCCGATCACGAAGGTCAGATGGACTACCTGCGCAAGTTTATGCAGCCCGGTGGTTTTGGCTACGACCATCTGGTCGCTGAGGTTTCCGACAGTTCTATCCCGCACACCCCATCCCTCACTTACACAGGGGCGCCTGGTTTCCCGATTGATGGTCTGAGCTTCCAGACCAGTGCTTTCCGTGACCCTAATGGTAGCAACTTTCGCTCAATACAGTGGCGCATCGGCGAGATTTCTGATCCCAACGCGCCGAACCATGATCCCACTCAAGTCCAACCCTATGAAATCGATGCTGTGTGGCAGAGTGATATCCTCACCGTCTTCGATTCAAGCACCACCGTGCCCGCGAACGCCGTCCGCGCCGGAGGAACATACCGCGCCCGGGTCCGCCACCAAGACAGTAGCGGGCGGTGGAGTCACTGGTCCACGCCGATCGAATTCACCGCTATTCTGCCCGATATCACCCCTTACCTCGACGGAATTGTTATCAGCGAAATCATGTACCACCCATCCAGCGACGCCAACCTTGAGTTTGTTGAGATCATGAACATCGGGCTGGGGGAACTCGACCTTTCGCCATTGCGATTTACCAAGGGTATCGACTTTGATTTCGCCGGCTCCGACATTACAAGCATCGCCGCAGGAGCCCGCGTGCTTGTGGTAAAAAACCGCGCCGCTTTCGAGGGACTCTACGGCGACGCCCTGCCAGTTGCCGGCGAGTATCAGTTCTCCACCTCCGCCAGCCTCAGCAATGGCGGCGAGCGCCTGAAGCTCTCCTTCGGCACCGGTGCCGCGATCCGCGACTTCGATTACGATGACCGGTTTCCCTGGCCTGAATCCCCCGACGGTGGTGGCATGAGCCTAGTGCTCATCGATCCCTCGGGAAACCCTGACCACTCGCTCGCAAGCAACTGGCGTCCAAGCGCCACAATTGACGGCAATCCTGGCACCTCTGATGCAGCGGCGCCCTTTAGTGGCGATCCTAATCTCGATAGGGACCACGATGGCCTCAGCGCCTTCATGGAGCACGCCCTCGGCACCAGTGATTTGATCCCGGATCATGACATGAAACCTTCCTTCGGGGTTGGAATATTTGATGCCGGCAACGGCACTGATCGCGAATACATCACGATCAGCTATCAGCGCAACCTCGCCGCCGACGACGTGGTCTTCGAAGCGCAGGTTTCCACCGACCTCGTCGCATGGAGTATCCTCGGCACCACCTACCTCTCCGTCTCTCACAACGGCGACGGCACGGAGACCGTCACCTGCCGCAGCACCACCCCGATCGCCTTCATTCCCCGAGAATTCATCCGTCTGCGCGTACGCTCAAGGTAGCGGGTATTGCACCACACCATGAGCGGGAGACCAAGAATGTCGGCATAAATCTACATCAGGTCGGCATTCTTCACGGCAAGTCCCACGCTGGTAATCACCCCCTCTTTCCCCCTATCCGGTCCGATCATCCTTCCTTTTCCGCAAAAAGAAAATTCCTAGCAAT
>JAQWSX010000152.1 GCA_029242935.1 Akkermansiaceae bacterium | reverse complement strand
GCTCCTAGAAATCGCAATGACAGCCTTACCCTAGGGAAACTTGGCCTCGATGGCGGGGACAAAGATCTGATTCTTAAGTTCGCCCATGAAATCACCAAAGAATCGCTTGGCAGAGTGTGTCAGAAACTTAAACTTTTGTTTGATGAAGGGAATTTTTCATAATCCTGAAGCTAGCAAAGGATCGTCTAAATTAGCGAGGCTCCCTAAAGCAATCTCTACCGCAATCGCTCTCACCATTTACTTCTGCCCATTAATATTAAAGGGCCAGAATGATTCCACCCAACTGCTAGCTCCATATCGTGAGGCAGCACAAAAAAAGTGGTCCAAAGCCATCGACGCCTTCGACGATTTGAACAAGAAGGAAATCGACCCATCGGACGCAATCATGTTCATCGGCAGCAGCAGCATTCGTAGGTGGGAAACGATGGCAAAAGATATGGCTCCCTACCCCACAATTACACGAGGATACGGTGGAGCTAAATTCACAGACATGGGTGTTTTCGTGAAACGTATTGTGGCACCTCATCATTACCGGGCTCTCGTCATGTTTATCGGCAATGGAGTCACCGGAGACGCGAAAGACCATACTCCGAATCAAATCGAAGCTCTCGCGCGACACATTGTCAGCGTGTCCCACAAACATCAAGACGGCGCTCCGGTATTCCTAATCGAAATCACTCCCTGCGAAAAACGTTTCAAAGCCTGGCCAAAGATCCGGGCTGTAAACTCACGCCTTCGGGAAATCGCCTTATCAACGCCCAACACCTACTTCATTCCAACAGCCAGCAATTACCTAAAAGCAGATGGAACACCTCGACCCGAATTGTTCGTTGACGATAAATTGCACCTGAGTAAAGCCGGTTACACCTTGTGGGCAAAACTGATCCGTCGGCGCTTGGAAGATGTCCTACAGTGATCCTAGGCTCGTCGAATCATGGCGACACCCGACCTCGTATCTCTTTGAAAGATTCCTCAACTCTCTTAAATACACTGCAAGCTAAAACCACCAGCCTATGAAACTCTTCCTTATTCTCCTTACTTGGTGCCTAACTCCCCATGGCCATAGTTCAACAATCCCACTCCTCAACGAAGGTTCAAAAACACCCCTGGCTCGCTTCCTAGTCCCCACTACCGAAAAGAAAACACTTTCATCAATCGCCTTAGATCTCTCTGGCACGACCCACCTCAACGACATCGCGGAAATCTCCCTCTCCCACCATCGTAGGGCCGGCACCCACCTCTTTGCCACCAGCAAAACCATCACTAAGAAACTCACTCTTGAGGGGTCCCTCGACATCCCAGCTGGAAACCACCTCTTCGAACTTACCATCTCCCTCAAACACGGAACCGAACTGCTTCACAAGGTCGCGGCCCAACCCACCGAGTATAACTTTACAGATGGAACGACTATAAAGCTCGATCGCATCGCTCCTCAACCCCAGCGCCTCGCCTACCCTATCCATAAACGCGGCGAATACAATTGCCACACCTTCCGCATTCCCGGAATCGCCCGTGCCAAAAACGGCCACCTACTCGCCGTCGCCGACATGCGCTACAACTCCCGCCGTGACCTCCAAGGCCACATGGACATCGGCCTTCGCCTCTCTAAAGACGGCGGACAAACTTGGTCACCCCCAAAACCCATTATGGACATGGCCCAACACGGGGGAAAGCCGCAAGACCAGAACGGCTGCTCCGACCCCTGTATTCTCGTCGACGAAAAGACCGGTGAAATCTTCGTTGCAGCATGCTGGACCCACGGCAAACCAGGCACACACCAATGGCGTGGCAATGGCTCCGAACCCGGCCTCGACATCCATAAATCCACTCAATTCATAGTCGTCCGATCCACCGATAACGGGACCACCTGGTCCAAGCCCGAGAACTGGACCAATAAACTCAAAGATCCTTCCTGGCATCTCTTCGCCCCCGCGCCGGGAAATGGCATCACTATGAAAGACGGCACCCTCGTGATACCCACCCAAGGTCGCGACGCCAAAGGTCTTCCCTTTTCCAATATCACTTGGTCCAAGGATCATGGGAAAACCTGGCAAGTCTCTAGCCACGCTCGGGACAACACCACTGAATGCGCAGTCACAGAACTCTCGGATGGCTCTCTCCTCCTCAACATGCGTGACAACCGAAACCGAGCCGATAAATCTGCAACTAACGGTCGTGCTGTCTCCCGCACTAAGGACCTCGGAAGGAGTTGGATCACTCACTCGACAGACCACTCCTCACTTCCCGAACCAGTTTGCATGGCTTCCCTCATCGCCGACTCATACCGAAAAGGAACCCTCTACTTCTCTAACCCTAACAACAAGAATTCCCGATCACACATGACGATCCGCCGCTCCACCGACGACGGCAAAACATGGTCCTCCCAAATCCTCCTCGACACCAAAGGCGGGGCTTATTCCTCCCTCGTCATGATCGACGAAAACCATCTCGGCATTCTCTATGAATCTTCCGTCGCTGACATGATCTTTCAAAAAATCCCCATCTCCGAATTTAATGATCAAACTTCCGAAGAACCGCTCATCCAATCTCTCTTTCAGGGAGAACGCTTCCCAAACATTGTTGTCTCCAAAAAAGGAACTTTAATCGCCACCTGGGGGAACAGGCACATCCGCGCGCGCCGTTCCACCGATGGTGGCATCACTTGGGGGGCTGAAATCACAATCGCGAATCCCGGTTTCCAAGGCGGCGGCACAACTGTCGATGAAACCACTGGCGACATCCTCGCCTTTGTCGAAGAAGGACACCCGCCTGCCAAAATCTTTATTTATCGCAGTAGTGACGACGGACTCACTTGGAAAAAAGAAATCCCCACTATCCGCCCTGATTCCCAAGGTCACCAACCGTCGATGCACATGAACGAGCACGGCACCACCCTTCGTCACGAAAAACACAAAGGCCGCCTCATCCGACCCTCCCGCTTTTATGCCGGAAAAAATGACCGAGAAAAGTGGCCCGAGCACTACACGAACGCAATCTATTCCGATGACCACGGTAAGACTTGGCAGACTTCTGAGCCATTTCCGGAAAACGGGACCGGCGAAGCATGCATCGTAGAGCTCTCCGACGGTTCACTTTACTACAATTCCAGAGTCCACTGGCAAGAGCGCCCAAAAAACACCCGTCGCCGCGAAGCCCGATCCACCGACGGTGGACACACCTGGAAAGATTTCCGTATTATCGATGTCCTTCCCGATGGACACCAACACCGCTCCTATGGTTGCATGGGTGGCCTCGTTCGCCTTCCTGTCGATGGACAAGACATCCTCATCTTTAGCAACATCGACACCCCCAAAGCCACCCGCGAGCAAGGGACAGTCTGGGCCAGTTTTGATGGTGGTAAAACATGGCCCGTCAAACGTCTCATCCTTCCCGGACCCAGCGGTTATTCCGCCCTTTATGCCGGCCGTCCCGCCACCCCTTCCGAAGGTTTTATCTACCTCCACGCCGAGACAAACAATGGTTCCCGCATTGCCCGCTTTACCCTTGATTGGCTTAGAAAGGGAACGCCGACCGGAGATGGCACCATTCCTCCCGAATCAAAATAACACGCTTCCTCAGCGGCCTCTGTCGTCTGCTTTTACTCCCACCGATGCTACCGGTGGCATCTCAGGCACCCTGAGCTTCCTAGCAAGAGATTCAAGTCAGCTGTTTTTCGACTATTATTTCAGCAATTTGTTGGTCCCTTATTCCGCCCTAGATCAAATGATCCCGGAAACCCGCCATCACCAAGGTCTGAAAGGCTTCCATCACATCATTCTGAACAACCTGCTCGATCATAAATCCCCGCTTTGGGTAATCTATTATGCGTTGTAAGTCCCCTACCAAAATGTGCACGAGTTCATCCCTCGTGATAAAGTCTCCGCAATATTCCTCTAAACTCAGCTGAGGTGATGTCACCTGCACTTCAATCTCTTCCCACTGTCTCGCAATCGTCGCGAAAGTCCGCCTTTCCATATAGGGCTTCTGAACTGCGATCACCTTATTCACTTTAATTTCAAGCGAATCCAAAAGCTTCCGGGTGAACTCAACATTCTCCCCTGTGTTAGCAGACCGATTTTCAATCAGGATCACATCTTTAGGCACCCCCAATTCAATCGCTCGCTCGGCAAAGAGATCCCCTTCTGCATCCTCAAAAATACCTTTGGTGAAATTACCCAATCCTCCCGACATCACAACCAAGGGAGCCATCCCGACATGCCACAATTCTGCCACTCGATCAGCCACCCGTAAATCGTGACTTCCCAACGCCCAGATCAGATCTGCTGCCTGTAAATCATGCCCCATCAAGTGGTAATCCCAGACGATCTGGACAGCTTCTTCAACGGTCATCATTTTTTCTGGGATAAACAAGCCGCAACGATCTTCGCAATCGCGCTCGCCCCCTCGGCATTAGGGTGCAGGCCATCAGGAAACCAGTCGCCATGATTCTTCATCGGTCTTTCGAGATCAATCGCTTCCACCTCCTCCAATCGTATCACCTCTCCAATCGCGTCGTTAATCTCATCAACATTTCGATCTCCATAAAATGCCTGGCCAGGAAATAGAGGCGTCAAGCGATTCCACACGACCACCCTCGGTTTTCCCGGCAATTCTTTGTAGGTCTGAATCAAAGCCCGGTAGTCATCAACAAAGTCTTCTTTCCCAAACGCTTCCCAATCCATCAGGTCGTTAACCCCCAGATTACAAACCACGATATCCGGCTGGAAATCCATCGCTTGCTCATGCTCAGGCATAAAAACATAGGCCCGTTTTTCACGCCCTCTCATCGAACGCTTAACCACACCACGCCCCGAATTACCAAAGTTCTTCACTAAATAGTCTTTGCCAATAAGTTCTCCCAAAACAAAAGGGTAATGCTTCCGGGAATCCGTAATACCGTAGCCCGCCGTGATGGAATCACCAATACAAGCCACTCTAATTTCCCCTGGCTTTCTCACTGCCCAATCGTCACTCCGAAATGGGCTAGCAGGTAAGTCCTCCTTATTTACAAGATTACAATTCGGGTGATCTGCCCACGCATACCTCACTGCTACTGGAAAAGTTACTTTTCTTGATCTTAGTCTTAAGGACGACCCAGAAATCTCTCCCTCACTAGGATGAAAAACCCCATCTTCACCAGCGATTTTAAATCCAACTGGAGCCCGGCCATTTGACGTCTTCACAACCATGTCAAAATCGACCCAAAGCTCCTTCTTTAGGATTCTCACTTTAACCACCTGAGGACCTTCAGCGACCAACTTCTTTCCATAGGTTTTTGCCAACGCCAATCTTGCGAGTCTTTCCCCAACCGGTCGCTTCCGCTTGGGATGAACATTCGTCGGATGTCCAAGATCAATCGTAACTGCCATCCCCACATTTGAGACTTCTCGCGAAACTTCCAATTGCATCTCTCTAAAGATGGGCCAGTTCCGATTCAATCCCGGGAGCTGCACGAAATACACTGGCAAATCATTTTCCCTCCAAGCCCGTCGCCACGCCCCAATCAAGCTTTCAAACTTCCGACGATTTACCTCCTTTGAGGCCGGTGCTCCTCGCCCACCATCAAGCGTCGCATTCGACTCACCCTGATACCACAGAACTCCCTTGAGCGGATACGGAAGCAAGGGTTGCACTCCGGCATTCCACAAAAATGTCGGGGCAAAAGGATGAGGCGGCTTCCTCCCTTGGGCTGGATTCTCAAACCACTCAGTGAGATTCAAGGCCGCACGTTCCCGACACCAGCGCGGGTAATCAGGGTTCTCCCACCATTCATGAAGCAAGCCCTTCAAGCGCTCATCTCTCAAAAATGCCCTCTTTGGCAAATGAGCCTCAATTGGGCTTCCGCCCACTCCCAGATGAATTACCCCAATCGGAATCTTGAGTTCTTTTCTAAGCTTCTTTGCAAAGAAATAACCGACACCTGAAAACTCTGCGAGGCTCTTGGCCGAAGCACACTGCCAACCCTCCGTTTCATAGTAATTGCTCCCATCGATTTGATTTAGAAACTTTCGGGAAAAACGGGACCCACCCGGATGCAGTCGACCTTGAAAGTTTAAAACCCGAATCTTCGCATCACCTGCGCTCTCAATCTCTTCCTTCCCCCTCTCACAGTCCTTCAACATCCAGCGCATATTAGACTGCCCTGTGGCAATCCATACTTCTCCAAAAACCAAATCTTTTCTTACCAATCGCTCCCGACCAGAAATGACCGACATGGTAATTCCTTTTGAAGACGCCCCGGACTCTTCAAACTCCACCTGCCAAAATCCCTCCGCTGAAACCGTCGTCTTCCTTGATCGCTCTCCCAACTTCACTGTCACCGTTCCCCCTGGAATAGCCTTCCCCCAAACTGGAAGCGGCTTCCCCGCTTGCAAAACCGCATGATCGCTGAAGGGCAAAGCTAATTCCAAAGCGGCTCCAAGCCACCTGCACAGGATCAGCAACAAAAAACTACTTCGGAAGAACATCACGCCAGCCCTTCCCACGTTTAAGTCGTAATGAAAGCGTCTCAGCAACCTCCGACCTTTTATTTCCCTGAAGAAGATTCAGTTCTTCGCGCGGATCCTCCAATCGATCATAGAGCTCTCTTGCCACTACTTCATTATTCTGAATCCACTCCACATACCGATACTCTTTCGTTCTCATGGCGTATCCTTTCACCTTTCCTCTTCCGAACTGAGAAAAAGCGGCCTCCTTCCAATCTCTCTCAGGATCTTCAAGGAGAGCCGCAATACTCTGGCCCTCTAGATGACGGGCCACTTTCAGTCCGCACAACTCAACCAATGAAGGATAGATATCTACCAGCTCTACAAGGGCCTTCGTCTTCCTCCCCTTTGCCTTCATTCCCGGAGTCCGGCAAATCATCGCGACCCGGGTATCTAACTCGTAATTTGTTGTCTTCCCCCAAAGCCCTTTTTCTCCCAAGTGATATCCGTGGTCACTCCACAACATCACCACCGTATTATCAGCCAATCCATTCTTCTCCAAAGCATCCAACACCTTTCCAATCTGGGCGTCAATATAGCTGATACAGGCATAATAAGCATGCCGGGTCTCTCTTTGATTTGCATCGGAAAATGCCCCCTTCTTCGGCTGATCAGTGTAGCGTCTCTTTTCACCCGATCCATGACCCGCAAACTTCGGAGCACCTTCCGGCCATTGCTTCGTCTTCGCCAACTGAATCAGCTCCCGGTCATAGAGATTAAAATATTTTTTGGGCGCGATGTAAGGTGAATGCGGTTTAATAAAGCCAACCGCCAAAAAAAATGGCCCCTCTTTTTTTTCTCCAAAACCCTCCAAATACTCAACCGCACGTTTTGCAACCTGCCCGTCGTAAAGGACATCATCTTCCACCGGAGCGGCCTCTTCGGCTGGACCAAAAACCAAATACTGCGCCCATTCACTCAAGGGCCTCTGCGGAAACATCTTTCTAAAAACTCTCTGGGCAGCCTCAATCCCTTCCTCAGTGTAATAGTATCTGGGTCCTGGTCGAAAAGCAGGAACACTCCAGCTTTCTTCATCACCCATCACATCCCACTTGGGAGCCTTGCCTTTTGGGAAAACACCATGATTGATCTTTCCACAGGCCGCCGTGAAGTAGCCGGCTTCCTTGAAAAATTGAGGTAAAGTCACTACCCCCGGGTTCTTGTCGCGATAATGGGCATGATTCCCATGAACCCCCAAAGTATCAGGTCGCAATCCAGTCAAAAGGCTCGCCCGAGAAGGACCACAAATCGCCTGTTGGCAATACGCACGCTCAAACAACAATCCACTCGCAGCCAAGCGATCAATATTTGGGCTCTTAACGTGTGTCGCCCCGTAACATCCTAGTTCGGGCCTCATGTCGTCGACCGCAATCATCACAACATTCAGCGGCTTACCCACCAAAGAACTCATCAACAAACTCCCGCTTACAACACTATGCCAAAACAGGGCGCCTAACTTTCCTCTCTTCACTTCGCTCACAATGGCATTAATCTTAGGAACTTCCTATACTAGTCTTATTCAGTTCGTAAACACCTCTTCTCTTCGCAAACTTCTACCACTCGCTCGAACTCATAAATAATGGCCGAATCAATAGGAATCCGCTGATAAAAGTGCCCGTGATCAAAAATTTAAAGCCTCAAAAACAGCCCGTAATAAAACGAGTCACCAATTTAAAATAATAATTCTATGCGCCTGCTCCTCATCTTCGTTCTCTCTGTTTTTTGTCCCCTCTTTTCTTCGGGAAAACCCAACATCCTCTTCATCGTCTCCGAAGACAACAGCGAGCACATCGGATGCTATGGTGAAAAGCGCGTCCACACACCCGCTCTTGATAGTCTTGCCCAAACCGGTGTCCGATACACCCGCGCCTACGTGCCCTACTCCGTTTGTAGTCCTTCCCGCGCCGTTTTTCTCACCGGCCTATACACCCGCCAAACTGGGCACATCGGACTCGCAACCCATAAATTCTCGATGTTTAAGGATTTTAAAACGATGCCCGCCTACTTTAAAGCAGCTGGCTACTATACCGGATTTCTAGGAAAAACACATATCAACCCGGAACGCCTTGTCGAAGACCACATCGATCATCGAGCCCTCAAAGGTGCTAACTTTAGCAAAACCACAAGCATTAGAACCTACGCGAAAGAGGCTAAGATCGTCATGCAAAACGCAGCCAAAGAAAAGAAGCCTTTCTGTCTTATCATCAACTATGCCGATGCCCATCGCAAGTTCGTCGGGAAATCAAAAAACGGCTATCCCACCACCCTCCTCAAAAATCCCATCGCCCCTTTCCCATGGATCGGCTCTGACAGCCCTCACCTTCGCGAGGAGATCAAAAACTACTTAAACTGCATAAACCGTCTCGATGAAGGAATCGGTATGGTTCTCGACGACATGGACAAGCTCAGGGTCCGCGAGAACACCCTCATCATCTACATCGCCGACCACGGAGCCGACTTCCCAAGAGCCAAAGGAAGTGCCTACGAATCTGGAGTCCGCATCCCCATGATCGTCAACTACCCCAAAACCTTCTCGCAGGGAAAAGTCGAAAACCAACTGGTCTCCACCATCGACATCCTTCCGACCATGCTCGACCTCTGCGGCATCAAATCTACCCAAGCTCTGCCTGGCAACAATCTACAATCTCTCGATCAGGGGGAAATCAGAGGGCACAAATATATTCACACCTTCACCACTGGATCTGCGCCTAATCTTCAATACCTTCAATTTTCGATCCGCGACGATCAGTTCAAGCTCATCTACAATCCATACCGCCATAAAAACTTTCTAGCCGCCTCCCGCTATACCAACAGCAAACTCACCGAAGATCAGCATGTGAAATCTTTCCTTTTCCCGGTCGAATACGAACTCTTCGATCTAGAAAAAGATCCCTACGAGTGGACCAATCTTGCAAAAAGCGAGGAGCATCATTCAAAGATGAAAGAACTCCTTGCTGCCATGAAGGATTTTCAGAGAAAAATCAAAGACCCCTTCCTAGACCGCAAAAATCTCGACCTCTTTCAAGCCGAACAAATGAGGCACCGCACCATCAACTACCGTAAAAAAGACGGATTCCGGTGGCCCCACTTGGACCTCTTCAAAAAGGCCAATTGATGAGCTCCATACGCTGGCTTCTTGCCATCACCTTCAATCTACTGCCAACGCCGTTTCACAGCTTTCTCCGCCGCCGAACAAGCCAAATTCCTGTGACTTTACGGCACCCCATAGTTGGGGCATCAATCCCTAAGATCGCCTCAGCTTTCAAGCAGCTGCCAGCAATACCATTGCATGCGCGGAAGATGAAAAGGCCCTTTAAAATGATTACCCTTCAGAAGCGATGACACTCGTCCATCCCGGTGAAGGT
>JAQWSX010000129.1 GCA_029242935.1 Akkermansiaceae bacterium | reverse complement strand
ATTTCATCAATTCGGTCCGCAAAGGAGAGCATCCTAAGGTGCCTAAGGAGACTCCAATCATGATCTGTGGTGATTTCAACAGTCTTCCAAGCGACAGACCTTACCAAATCCTCGCTAAATTATCTGAGGATGCGCAGGAGGGAGACAGCAAGGTCAGTCATTACCATGACTCAAAACCAAGACAGCTGAACTCCGAAGCCCGAGGGACCTATGGCGAGGTCTCGTGGTCCGGAGAAGTCGGAAACTCGATACCACAAGCACCTACCCGGACGATTGACCACATTCTCGCTCCCAAAGGTTTCATGGAAGTCCAACAAGCTTTCATCTTCAATAGCCTGATCCTGCCAAAGAAAACCCTAAATCAATATGGTGTTGGGCGAGCTGCGATCTTGCTCAACCGACAAGATCGCGTTGAGAAGATTGACCACCTCCCGGTTTTTGTAGATCTCAAGTGAAACCACAAACACCGTCGAGGACTCGCATCTTGCCACTTGTCTTTCATCCCAAATTACTCTCTTCAAGATTGGAACCTTTTCTCTTCATCACAAAGAGTAAATCGCTCAGGAGAACTTCTTCTTTCGCCTCTGACACATTACTTCATCCTTTTGCGCATGTATTAAAGGACGTCGGTGGCTCTTTCACTGATGCCAAACTTAAAGTGTAAAAAACTATGACAAAACCACTCAAATTTATTTTGCCTATCATGGCATTATCATTCGCACCTCTAAAAAGTGCTGAGAAAGCTCCCGAACTTGCCTTGTGGCAAGAGCTACAGGGAAATTGGAATTATGAAATACAGCCTGCAGGTTTGAAAGGCAGCGTCAGATGGGGTATCGGCGGAAAAGGAAGTAGCTTGTGGGGTGTCTTCGACGAACCAAACGAAGTCAAATCGGTTTCACTGGCAGGTTGGAGGAAGGACTCCAAAACTTTAAAGATTAACGGCTATGGCTCGGCAGGAAACTATTGGGATCTAGAACTTACAGAAGTAAGTGCCGACAAAATAACCGGCACTTGTTTTGGTATTCTGCCAACCTCTCAAAAATATTCCGGTAAATATACAGGTAAGTTTGAAACCAAAGACAGGTTTCGTTTCACAATCGACGCCGTTCTCGAAAACGGAGAGAAACAGAAAATCACGGGCCTCTTCACCCGAGCTGAAATAGAACAAAAAGCCCTGAAATGCCCATGGAAATGGATGCTTGGCCACTGGAAAATTGAAAGAAGTGATGGCACAAAGGCAGATGTAGTTTGGACAAAGCCAGATCCGAACGCAGACTATTTGGTTGGTAATTGGACCTCCGAAACCGGAGAAAAGATGACCGAACTAGTCGGCTGGAGACCTCATAATCAAACTTTGGTCGCCAACGCTCATGGAGCGAATGGTGAAGGATTTTCGGTTCGTTTCAACAAAGTCTCTGCCGATAAGCTGTCGGGACGTTTTAGAAATCAGAAAGCCGGTGAAAGCGAAAGAATGGGCACGATTGAAATCCGCAGGGTTAACGAGGGATTGGCTGAAGCAAAGTTAGAATCAACCGACGGCACTGTCATCACAGAGAAAATCAGGAAGGTTAAGAAGTAGACTTCTTAAATAGAGTCTACGAATGACTTTTGCCTCGTTTCTCACATCCCGTTTGTGTGAGTTCAGATTAAATTGGTGTGGGATTCGAGGCCCATTGGGTTCAAACTTAACGGTCGTGATTTATCAATTTTTTCATGACACAATTTTTTGATGAAATACGCTTTTTCACGTTGATAATAATTTCCTCTGGTAACGAGAATTTCCTTGTGCTTTAGTAGTAGGGTGAATTTTCAAGCCTTTATTTAGGTTGGGGAGGGTCACAGGTTGTAATCTTAATTACTCTAATAATGAAAAGCACATCGAAACCACTAACAAACTATAATTCCAGATTTCTTACCGCGAGTCTCGCGACTTTTTCAGCAATGGCGCTCACGGCCTTTGGTCAGCAACTCCCCGAGCCTCTGCTTTATTTTGCTCTCGACGAGGCCAGCGGTGCAACTGCAGCCGTCGACAAAACTGGCAACGGATACGATGGCGTCGTCGTCAATACCGTTACCTTTGGGGAAGCTGGTGCCCCGGGAGGATCCACCCCGTCTGGTGCCGCGCGATTTACCGACGGCATCCTCAACATCCCAACTTTCGATGTTCCGTTACTACTAGGCAACCGCGACGGCGCGGGAGCGGGAGATACAGCAAGCTATACGATGGTGGCCTGGATCAAGCCTGACGCCACCTCCTTAAGCGGCGATCGGTTTTTTGTCGGGCAATCAAGTCAAGGAATCCACAATGGCTTGCGTAACAACGGACGTCTCCATCAGGCACACTGGAGCAATGACCACTACGGCAACACTGTCCTGAACGCTAACGACTGGGTGCACGCCACTTTCGTCTATGACGGCGAAGCCGACCTTGGCACGATCTATTTGAACGGCGTGGCAGACGGCGCACCCACCGCTAAAGCGGGCCCAAACGGATCCGGTAACCTCATCGTCGGTGGCCGCCAAGGCAACAATGGTGGCGGCAGCGGTGAAGCTTGGTATAATGGCCTGCTTGACGACTTTGCAGTCTGGGATTCGGTGCTTACCCAGGAGCAGATCACAGCTCTTGCCGAAGGGGCTACCCCATACTCGACAGCAACCGGCGATGACCAAGACAATGATGGGATGGACGATGGTTGGGAGACTGCCATCGGCCTCGATCCAGAGGTCAATGACTCCGGGGAGGATCCAGACGATGATGGGCTTACCAACCTTGAGGAGTGGAATAGCGGTGAAAATTCAACCGACCCCTTGAAGAGCGACAGCGATAAAGACGATCTTACTGACGGTGCTGAGAGGAATATCCACGCTACAAACCCGAACAAAGCTGACTCTGATGACGACGGCCTCAATGATGGTGCCGAGATCGCTGCAAATACCCTGCCGCTCAATCCCGATACCGACGACGACGAGATGCCCGACGGCTATGAGGTCGACAACGATCTCAATCCACTACTCGCTTCCGACGCGGGTCAGGACGCAGACAACGATGGCTCTCTGAACCTCGAAGAATTCAAGCGCGGCACCGATCTAAACGTGCAGGATACGGATGGCGATGGTCTTTTCGACGGAGTCGAGTCTGGGACAGGGACGTATGTCAGTGTTACTGACACGGGCACTGATCCACTCATATCTGACACCGATAACGATGCTCTGAACGACGGCGCCGAACTCACCGCAGGGACAGATCCATTCAATCCGGACACAGACGGAGACACCGTTCCCGATGGCGTTGACGACGATCCATTGTCCAGCGGCGAAGGTTTTGAATTCGGTCTAGTCTCCTACTGGCCACTCGACTCCGATTTGTTGGATGCGGCCGATGACAACCACGGCACCGAAGACGGAGGTGTGATCCCATTTGAAACAGGCAAGTTCGGAAACGCGATTAACCTTGATGGGACCCAGAACGTCATCATCACCGGTGGCGATGAGTCCGAGTTCGACTTCACGGGCGGAAGTATGACCGTCTCGGTTTGGTGCACCGCTGCTTCAATTACCACTGGCTGGCAGTGCTTAATTGCCAAGGGTGAGGGTAGAGGCTGGCGAGTACACCGTCGGGGTAACGATGTACCAGAGGAATTTTCTTGGGCAGGCGGCACTGGTGAAGCTCCAGCGCACGGAACCGCGATCACGATCGGCAGCGAACCAGAAACCTGGCACCACGTAGTGGCGGTTACCGAAGGCATCTCAGGCACCCAGACCCTATTCATCGACGGCGTCGAAGCCGCAACCAATTCAGGGGCGGTTCTAGAGGATCGCGCTAACAGAATGCGCATCGGGGAAAATCCAGACGCCCTCGGCCGTGGATGGAATGGCAAAGTCGATGATGTTGCCATCTGGGCCCGCGCTTTATCAGCTGATGAGGTTGCCGAGATATGGGCAGCTGGCGAAGGAACCAGTATCGAGGTATTGCTTGGAGGTGGAACCCAGTTTGCGATTACAGATATCACCTACGATAACAAAGGGACTGATGACCGTTCGGACGATACAATTTCGCTGACTTGGCCGTCGAAAGAAGGGCAATCCTACGGCATCTTCTACTCCGAGGACCTCTTCGATTGGGACACCGATCTCAACGACAATTACCCGGCAGATGAGGGCGATTCGACCACTTACACTTTCCCGATATCGCTAATCGGGGATCCAGGCCCCGGGCGCGGGTTCTTCCGGATCCAGAAGTAGCTCAAACGAGTCAATCATTTAAGCGGAGTCGCCCCACGGGCGGCACCGCTTTTTTATTATCGAAATCATTCTGGCACCGACCGGGTGTGTTCCTACGAGGGTAAACTCTCCCCTAAGTTAAGTTGTTGTTTGAGGCCAGATAGTTCGCGCTGGTTTTGGTAGATAGAATCTGACAACATTAGGACGGTCCGAAAAATAGTATGAAAGCGCCGATACACCTCTCCTGCCTCATCTGGATCTCCGTATTAGGGTTCACCGTATCTGCTCAGAAGTTGGTTGGGCCTAAGCAAGCGCTCGATCCAGAGCGCCAGAAAGAAATCTGGGATTCAGAGCACGTCACATTCAAGATCGAGAAGCGCTTTGGGAAGTGGTTTTTGGATGGCTTGCGTAAACGAGATGCGAGGGTTCTCGCAGCGGCCTTTCACAAGGAATTCTCGGGCGCGGTAATACCTGATGAAAACTCGTTTCAGAAAATCAGCAAGAGCAATGTCGAAGAAGTT
>JAQWSX010000122.1 GCA_029242935.1 Akkermansiaceae bacterium | reverse complement strand
TCATCATTCGTTTCTGGATCATTTCTATCCTCTGTAGCTTAGGAGGTCTCGCCCTTTTGAAAGTCATCTAATGTTAAATCTCACTGGAAAAACAGCAGCCGTTCTCGGAGCAGGACGCAGTGGCCGTGCCGCTGCCCGTCTTGCGGAGCACTGTGGTGCGAGGGTGACAATTTACGATTCTCGTAAAGCTGAAGAAACTGTTTTGGCAAATCCAGGAACTGGACTTGAGGTGAATGTTGATCTGGTCGTTGTGAGTCCGGGTATTGAAACTGACGGCGACTTCGTGCAATCTTTTGCCAAAGGGAGTGGTGCGCTCTGGGGAGAGATTGAATTGGCCTGGCGGTGTTACTCAGGGAAGACAATTGGAATTACTGGAACGAATGGTAAAACGACCACGACTGAATTGGTTCGGGATTTGGTGGAGGCAACTGGAGAAAGTTGTGTGGCTTGTGGAAACTACGGGGTGCCTCTCTCTGAGGTCGTTCTTTATGACTCTCCTCCCGATGTCATCTCGCTGGAATTAAGTTCGTTTCAACTTGAGACGATTATTGATTTCAACCCAGACGTTGTAATTTGGTTGAATTTCTCACCTGATCACATGGATCGATATTCCTCTATTGATGCGTATCGGGAGGCTAAGTTGCGGATCTTTGATAATATCGACGCCGATACCCCGGTCGTAGTAAGGAGTGGCTCCCAAGTGCCAAATCGGGGGAGGATTACGACTTTTTCTACTGAAGGCGAAGCCGATTGGTCTCTGTCTGGCGATGATATTCTTTGCCACGGTGAAGCATTTGTTTCGATTTCCGAAACTAACTTACGTGGTTTACACAATGCCGAGAATTTAATGGCTGCATGCGCTGCCGTGGAGGGATTGACTTCCGAGGTTGCCCGCGAAGCTCTCTCGAAATACAGCCCACCTGAGCATCGATGCGAGTTGGTTGCTGTTATCGACGAAGTAGAATATCTCAACGATTCAAAGGCGACCAATCTCCATGCTCTGGAGTCCGCCCTGCGTTCGCAAACTAGGCCCACCATTCTGATTGCCGGAGGAAAACAGAAAGGTCTGGATTACCAACCCTTGGCTCCCTTGCTCGCCCAAAAAGCAAAAGCGATGATCGTCTTTGGTGAAATTGGCGAAGAGTTAAGATCTGTTTTTGCGACGACCGTTCAGTGCCGAAAGGTGAATACCCTTGAAGAAGCGGTTGCCATTGCAGCTGTCATGGCCGACCGAGGTGAGACCATTCTCTTTTCGCCTGGCACTTCTTCCTTTGACCAATTTAATGGCTACGAGGAGCGCGGTCGCGCTTTCAAAGCCGCTTTGCCCCAACTGACAAAAACTCTGTGAACCATTCCTAATCATGAAGACCCCACGAACACTACAAACCAAAAGAACCCGCCCAAAAAAGGGATTCCGTATGATGCATGCGGCCACCCGATCAACCAAGAAAAGAAAGCAACGTGCTTCGACCACAGCCGCTCCTGCAGATTTGGGTGAAGTTTCCGGCGTCGGAGTTCCTCTCGCGTTGGTTGTAATCTTACTTCTTCATGTCGCTGCGATTGCCGGTATCTGGATCCACGACAAATGGACCGAAAGTGCGGATCTCGAAGCAACGAAGGTAGCTCTCAAAGGCGACACACCTCCGCAAAGAATTACCAGTCTTGATTTTCACCTTGTGAGCAGCGGTGATACGATTGGATCAATTGCGCGTGAGTATGGAGTCTCCCAAGAATCGCTAATGAATGCAAACGAAGGCATTGGAGAATACGTAGCGGGCTGGAAGATAAATATTCCAGCGGCTCGCAAAACAAATGTCGGTCCAGCTGAGGCCATCGCAGGAGGCAATAATGTCGAGGACGAACCGTTGAAGTTCACTCCTCAATCACGCCCGTTGATCCAGACTAGTGATGATGAGAGTATTCCCGGAAGTCGCCCGGGAGATTTGGTTGAAGTCGGGGGCTCGGAGACGGGAAGGATCGAACAAGCAGTCTTGATTCGCCCGGTCTCTCCCGTTCGTATCGATCCGGCAAGTCCTAATCAAGTGGCTAGCGGTGCTAGGCAACATGTTGTGGAGTCCGGAGATACTCTTTGGGGAATCGCTAAAAATAACAAGGTCACGGTGGATCAGCTCAAGCGTGCGAATCCCAAAGTGAATACTAATGCGCTCAAAATTGGTGCAAAGCTTATCATTCCATCTAGCCGTTAATTCGTAGTTTCGACAGATGGGTAAAGCAGCTTCTATTTTTTTGTGTCTTGCGGTCGCCGCACTCATCACCTTGGGGTTGGTGATGTTGGCGAGTGCCAGCGCGAAGTGGGATAGTGATACTGACCAGTATTCCTATTTGGTTCGTCAGGCACGATGGTTGGTGGTTGGAGTCGTGCTTATGACCTTAATGGCCTTAATGGACTATCGGGTTCTCCAAAAACTGACGTGGCCACTCTTTATTGGTGCCTGTATCGCGTTACTTCTTTGCTACGTTCCGGGTATCGGCGATAATGCAAAGGGAGAAAATCGTTGGATTATATTACCTGTGATTGGCCGAGTCCAACCATCGGAACCGGCCAAGTTGATTGTCATGGTGGTTCTCGCTTCTTGGTTCGCCAAACATCAGGCGGAGACCAAGAGCTTTTGGAAGGGCTTTGTAGTGCCCTCTTTTATCCTGGGAGTGCCACTTTTATTGATTTTCTTCGAAATGGATATGGGAACAGCAGCTGGCTTGGGTGCTGCCGGACTGATCGTGTTTTTTGTTTCTGGGACTCGTATGCGCTACCTTGGGACTTCCGTGGTTGTCACCCTAGTTTTGGCATATCAAATGGTAAGAACCAATCCCAACCGCTGGGAGAGGATTATCGCATTCATGGATCTTGAGTCATACAAGGAAGGTCGCGGCTGGCAGCAGTGGCTTGCGACCCAGGCCTTTGGAAATGGCGGGACTAGCGGAATGGGGTTAGGTAATGGTGTGGTGAAGCAAATGAATCTACCAGAACATCACACCGACTTTATTTTCCCAATCATTGGTGAGGAACTGGGTGTTTTTGTGACGATGGGGGTGGTTCTTTGCTTTGTGGTGATTTTTTTGATTGGCTTGGGGATTTCGATGCAAGCTTCCGACCGCTTTGGCGGGGTGCTTGGGATCGGGATCACTTCGGCTTTGATTATTCCCGCAATGATGAACCTGGGCGTGACAACGGCCTCTCTCCCCAATACGGGGCTGCCACTCCCGTTTGTGAGTTATGGTGGTTCCAGCCTTATCTTCAGCTTCGCAATGATCGGAGTGCTACTGAGTATTCTGCGGCGTTCGAACGTTGGCGATGTTACCGAGATGCCCGCGTTGAAGCAAAAGGTGCTTGAGGTGCGACTTTAATCGCCCCTGCTGACTATTTCTTGGGAAGAACCCAGATGTTTCGGAAAACCACTGGGTTTCCGTGATTCTGAAGAAAGACGGGAAGGGGCTCGTCTTTGAGTGCGCCATTTCCGGGAGCAGCTGTTGTGTTGTCCTTGGGTAGCTCGCGATCATTATGAATCGTCACCCCGTTAAGTTTCACCGTCATGCGCGGCCAAGCCTTGCGGGTGCCATCCTTATCAAATTTGGCGGCGGTGAAATCGACATCATAAGTCTGCCAAACCAGAGGTGGTAGGCAGGCGTTCACATCAGGTTCTGAGATCGAGTAGATCCCCCCGCACTCGTTCATTTTTCCGTCGAGTGCGAAGGAGTCGAGAACCTGAGTTTCCCAACGACCACCGAAGTAAACACCGCTATTTCCACGCCCCTGACCACGTGCAAATGGTTTGTATGGAGTGCGGAACTCAAGGTGAAGTTTGTAGTCCTTAAATTTTGGCTTGCTCGTCGTGCCGGTAGCCTGAAGGAGGCCATTTTTCATCTGACCATTTTGCCAATGCTCAACACTTGTGCCGTCGAAGAGTATTGTAGAGCCCTTGGGTGCTTTGGCCCCGAGGGTTGGACTTTTACGGGCAATCCGAGGGAGTTTAGTTGTTCCCTTACCGTCTTGTTGGATAGTCAGGGTTTTATCTTTCAGCAGTGCCGATATTTCCTTGGTTTTAGCGAAAGTGACGATTCCTTTTTCGAGGTTACCAGAGATCTTGATTCGTGAATCTTTTTTCTTCCACCCAAGTCCGGGAAGTCCCCCTTCTAGAACGTAAAGATCAAATTTTCCATCTCCTAGGGCAACGATTTGAGCTCCCAATGCCGCGCCTTCGCGATGATATTCACCCTGAATGGAGAAGTCGGTGTCTTCTTTGAGAGCCAGCGCGGGGTCAGTCCACGTTTTAGATTTGTCGGCGGCGGTTAAGATTAAAGCTGAGATAGAGAAGGCAATAAGGAGGCTTTTCATGTTCGTCAATTGTTGAGGTTTTGAGAAATACCGAAGGGTGGGTGTGAATTGGTTTGCTAGGTTACGCTAATTTGGAAGGGCGTGTCACTTTTTGATTTTTGAAAAATCTTCGGGAGTGACTTTGAATTTTCGAAAGGCAATCGGACCGTGGTCACCTTGAATAAAGATGTGATCTTTGCTTGCCCAGTTACTTCGTTGGGCGGAATTTGTGGGGCCTTTTGCTGTGATGTTTTTCTGAACAAGTTGATTGTTGAGATGCACAGAGATGAAGCGAGCGTGTTCAAGGACTTTTCCGTCTTTGGCTAGGCGTGGGGCCCGGAATTTGATGATCATTTTTTGCCACTCTCCGGCCGGGTTGGCGGCGTTGACCAAGGGGGCGACGCCATCGAAGCCTTTTGGGTCACGGCTATTATCCCAGCGGCGGTAGAGGCCACCCATGTCGCCGTAGCCAACTGTTTCTTTTCCGTGACTATCGAGGATTTGGATCTCGTAGCGCCCCATGAGGTAGATGCCAGAGTTAGAATCTTTAGGGATAAGGAATTCTGCCTCGACGGTGCAGTCCCCGAATTTCGTGATCGTTTGGAGGTAACCCGCTTTTTTGGGTGAGGACGCGTTGGTGAAAAAGTAAGGTTTACCGGAATTCTGGGTTTTGATGTTTTTGCCATCGGCATGAGCAATCGTGCTTGTGGTCCACCCTTTTTGAGGTTTGAAGGTTTTCGCCCACTCAAGAGCAGAGGCAAAAGAGGTGAGAAGGAGGATTAAGAAGCCGTATTTCATTGCTAAAGGATACGTAGTCAGATGCTGGCTGCTTGCATCTGGTTACTCCCTCTTAATTCTAAAGGGTAGCCATGGGAAAGACTACTTTTGTAAAGTTCCTTCCTATGGACCGCCTCATTGGGACTCAGGAGAGAATACCTCTGACCACTTTGGCGGGGTTAACACCAGTAAGCTTTTGATCAAGGCCCATAAAGGGGAACGTCAGGCGGTCATGGTCGATACCAAGTTGGTGGAGGATCGTGGCGCTGAAGTCGCGGACGGGGACTTCATCCTTAACGACATTATAGGAGTAGTCGTCCGTTTCGCCGAAAGTGGTTCCGCCCTTGATTCCACCTCCAGCCATCCAGGTGGAGAAACATTTAGGGTGGTGATCGCGGCCATAGTTGTCGCGGGCAAGCTTGCCCTGGCCATAGGTGGTGCGGCCGAATTCACCAGCAAAGACGACGAGGGTGTCATCGAGTAGGCCTCTTTGCTTGAGGTCATTGATGAGCCCGGCGCAGGGTTGATCGACGTCGTAGGCCTGACCGCGCACTTTTTTTGGAAGGCCGACGTGGTGGTCCCAGCCGCGGTGGAAGAGCTGGATGAAGCGGACTCCGCGCTCGGCCATGCGGCGAGCGAGAAGGCAGTTTCGGGCGAAAGAGCCAGATTTTTTGACTTCTGGACCGTAGAGTTTTTCGTTGATTGTTTCGTTTTCTTTAGTGAGGTCGGTGAGGTCCGGAACGGAGGCTTGCATTCGGAAGGCCATTTCCTGTTGGGCAATGGTCGTCTGGATCTCAGGATCGCCAATTTTGGCCATCTCCTCTTCGTTAAGTTTGGTGACGAGGTCGAGCATCTTACCTCGGGTTTTTGGGGAAACACTAGAGGGATTCGAGAGGAAGAGAACAGGGTCGCCAGAGGGTTGGAAGGGGACTCCTTGATGTTTTGAAGGGAGGAATCCGGATCCCCAAAGGCGGGAGTAGAGCCCTTGAACATTTTGACTGTCGCCGGACCAGAAGGCGGAGTTGAGAACAATGAAATCGGGGAGGTTTTCGTTCATGCGGCCAAGTCCATACGAAAGCCAGGCGCCCATGGAAGCTTTGCCGGGGATTTCCGTGCCGGTGCAAAAGAGCGTCTTGCCGGGGTCGTGGTTGATAGCGGTAGTGGAGGTGGACCTGATGAGCGCGAGGTCATCGGCAACCGACCCGAGGTGAGGAAGGACCTCGGAAAGGTGCATTCCGCTTTGACCATGGGGGTTGAACTTGAACATGGAGGGGGCGACAATCTTAGCGCGGCCTTTGGTCATTGCGGTGACGCGTTGGCCCTTGTGGATGGATTCGGGAAGTTCTTCTTTAAAGCGTTTGTGAAGATCGGGCTTGTAGTCGAATAGGTCGAGCTGGGAGGGGGCTCCGGCCATGAAGAGGAAGATGACACGCTTGGCAGGCGCTTTGGGCAAGTGGTAGCCGTGAGAATACAGATCTCCGTTTCCGCCCTTTGGACCGGCGGCTTGGGCTACGATATTACCGAGGATGGTGGAACCGAGGCCCATGCCGGTGGTATTGAGGAATTGGCGGCGGGTTTGTGGATCAAACATGGAGGGTGAATTCTTGAGGTTGAAGTGCGGAGAGTAATGTTCGCGCTCCTTATTGTTTGTTTTTGAAGGAATCCCGATTGAGTAGGGTATGGACGATCATAGTCCAGGCGAAGTGTTCGTCGCCATCTTCGCGGAAGGTGGTGAGACCTTCTTTAAGGACCTTGAGAGAGTTCTCCGAGGGTTTGTGAGTAGTAACGGTTTCGTGGAGGCGGATGAGCTTTTCGTCTTCGCTACCTTCCTCGGCCATGAGGGTTTTGGCTTTGTGGGCGGCCGCTTTGAAATACTCGGGCTCGTTCATGAGGAGAAGAGCTTGAAGCGGAGTGTTGGTGCGTTCGCGGCGGGCGATGCAGGCATCGCGGCTCGGGGCATCAAAGATGGTCATTTGCGGCGGTGCGAGGCCTCGCTTCCAAAAAGTGTAGATAGAGCGGCGCTTGTCTGCGGGAGCAGGGTCTGCCTGAAAGGAGTTTGGGTAAGAAGAGGGGAGTGCGACCATTTTCCAGATGCCAGCGGGCTGTGGCGTTTTGACAGAACGACCGCCCATTTCGCGGTTCAGAACTCCGGTTACGGCGAGGAGTTGGTCGCGAATGATTTCGGCGTCAAGCCGGGTGCGGGATCCGCGGGCAAGAAGGCGGTTCTCGGGATCGGTTTTGAAGTCGACCGAAGTGGCGGCGGAGGATTGTTGGTAGGTCTGAGTGAGGACGATATCCTTCATAAGTTTTTTGACGTCCCAACCTGACTCGACGAATTGAAGGGTGAGTTGGTCGAGGAGTCTGGGGTGGCTGGGCCACATGCCTTGAGCTCCGAAGTCTTCGGAAGTTTTGACGAGTCCGGTGCCGAGCAATTGCTGCCAGAAGCGATTGACAGCGACGCGGGCGGTGAGGGGGTTTTGTTTTTCAACAAGCCAGTTGGCGAGATCCATACGGGATGGGACTTCAGCGGACTTTTTGAGAGGTGGAAGGAATTGCGGGGTGTTTCGGGTCACTTCCTTGCCGAGTTGATCGTAGTTTCCACGGATGCGAATGTGGGTCTTTTTAGGTTCGCTACGTTCGCGCATGACCATGGCTCCGCGGACTTGTCGAAGGTAGCTGGAGCGTTGCTTTTGTAGATCGGAAATTTGCTTTTCGGCTATGGGGATCTGGGGTTTGAGATTTGGGTTAGGTTGCGAAGTCTCATCAGGAGCTGCGGGTATGCCTGTTGCGGCTTGGAGTTGCTTAAGTGAGGCGACTTTTTCTTGAGTTGTCTTTATCTGGTGATCGAAGTCGACGAGTTTTACCTTCTGCTCCTCGGTCGGAAGGTCGAGGTAGGGAGGTTGAAGGCCACGGTAAAAGTCGGGTCCACCGCGCCCACCGGTTTCGGGGGCTCCGTCGAAGTTGTTGAAGAAGGCATACATTTGGTAGAAGTCCTTCTGGGTGATCGGGTCGTATTTGTGGTCGTGGCAGACCGCGCATCCGAGGGTGAGGCCCATAAAGGCGGTGCCAACCGCGGAGACGCGGTCCACGACGTTTTTGAAGTGGCTTTCCTCGGGGAGAGCAGTACCGCGGTCGATGATGAGATGAAGGCGGTTGAAACCCGAGGCGATGAGTTGTTCTTGCGTGGGGTTCTTGTATAGATCGCCAGCGATCTGGTATTTGGTGAATTGATCGTAGGGGAGATTTCCGTTGAAGGCCTGAATGACCCAGTCGCGGTAAGGGGAGTGATCGCGGTAGTGATCGTGGTGATTGCCGTTGGTGTCGGCGACGCGGACGAGATCCAGCCAATACTTGGCCATATGTTCGCCATAAGCGGGCTTTGCTAGCAGCCGGGCGACGAGCTTTTGGTAAGCGTTAGGTGTGGTGTCGGCAAGGAATTGCCCGATTTCCTCAAGAGTTGGGGGCAGTCCTGTTAGGTCGAGTGAAAGCCGGCGAATGAGGGTGCGATTATCGGCTTTTTCTTTAGGTGATTTTCCGTTGGCTTCGATTTTGGCAAGAACGAATTTATCAGTGTCTGACTGGGGCCAGGCACGATTAATAATAGTAGGAACTTCCTGCTTTTTAGCGGGGACGAAGGCCCAGAAGTCTTCGTATTCGGCACCTTCCTGGATCCATTTTTTGAGGAGCTCTTTTTCGTTGGAAGTCAAAGGCTTGGCGTGGCCATCGACAGGAGGCATGGGATCATCTTTGCTTGTGATGCGGACCCAGGCTTCGGAATCTTCGAGCGAGTTTGGAACAATGGCGGTGATGCCGTCTTTTTCCCTGTAGGCCCCTTCTGGGATATCGAGGCGGAGTCCGGCCTTCCGGTTTGCCTTACCTTTGGCATCGACCCCATCATCAGGACCGTGGCAGACAATGCACTTGCCAGAGAGAATAGGTCGGATGTCCTTGTTAAAGGAAACTTGGGCTTGCGAGAGAAGAGCCGATGAAAAAACGAGGAGGTAAGTGCGCGAAAACATGTCGAATGACGTAAGATTTTTTATGCGTAACTGGCAGGAAAGCTCCAGTGCCAAGTGATTCTTATTCGGATACTGAGAAGACATGTAGGTTTTTATCATAAGGTTGATGATATACATCTACAGGGTGGTCTGGTGGTGGACGATTTAGCCGGAAAAGTCGGTTTCGTGGGCGGCATCGGAATCTAAGGAATTCCGTCAAAAAATGCCGGAATTCTATGAGCGTTAACAGGTTTGTGCTAATGTTGACGCAAAGAAAAACCAGCGCCTTTTTCGAGGCGCTGGTTTCTGAGAAGGAATTGAGCTAGCGGTCCTTAGGCGAGGATCTCGCTGATGGGTTTGCCAGTTTTGCCTCCCATCTTGAATGGGCGCTTGGTCGGGGAGAAGACAACTTGGTCGTGTTGCAGCCCCATGGCAGAAGCGATGGTAGCATTGAAGTCGGATGCGGTGGTCTTTTCCGTGATGACGTTGGAGGCTGTTTTATCGGTTTCTCCGTAAACGGTTCCACCTTTGATGCCAGCACCGGCAAGAGCGAACGAGAAGGCTTTTGGAAAGTGGTTCCTTCCGGCGTCATCGTCGATCTTGGGGGTTCGTCCAAATTCGGTTGCAATAACCACGAGGGTGCTTTCCAGAAGTCCACGTTGTTCGAGGTCGGCGAGAAGGGCGGCATACGCTTGATCAAGGATGGGAAGCTTCTCGTCGGCCTTTGTGAAGTTATCGGAGTGCCAGTCAAACCCGCCGAATTGGACTTCGACAAAGCGAACGCCGTGTTCGACGAGACGCCGGGCGAGTAGAACACCTTTACCAAATTTGTCAGCGCCATAGGCGGCGTGGGCCTCTTTAGACTCCGCGGAGAGATCAAAGGCTTCGAGATCTTTGGATTGCATGAGGCCAACCGCGGAGTTGAACATTTCATCGTAAGCGCGAACGCTACGTTGTCCTTTTTTGAAGCGCTCGCCGAAGCTGGCATCGAGCTTGGAGCGGAGAGCGATCTGGCGATTGAAGTCGGCCTCGGAAACATTGCTACGGCGTTTGGAGTTCTGTAGTCCTTTTTCGGCATCGCCGACCGGGAGGGGTGCCACCTTGGGTTCGAAAAATCCTGCTCCGGGATGGTTGTTTCCGGTGTGGACGGTCACATAAGGGGGAAGGGTCCCCTTGAGACGACCGACATCAAGCTTGTTAGCCCAAGATCCAAGTGAAGGATGGGTGATGGAGGCGCGTTGGGTATATGAGGTGTGAACATGGTAGTTGCCCTGCGCGTGTGCTCCCTGGGTGGAGGTCATGGAGCGGACGATCGCTATCTTATCGGTATGCTTGGCGGTGCGCTCAAAGTGCTGGCCAAGCTGAATCCCATCAACCTTGGTCGAGATTGCTTTTATAGGGCCGCGATACTCGGAGGGGGCATCAGGCTTTGGGTCAAAGGTGTCGATATGAGTCATGCCACCAGACATGTAGAGGTAGATGACATTCTTGGCCTTACCGTTAGACTTCTTGATGGCTTCGGCGGCTTCGGCCGATGAGAACCAAGAGGCCGAAGCACCACCTAGAGTCACGCCGAAGGCGGTGCGGGCGGTGCGGGAGAGAAAGCTTCTGCGGGATTGTTCGTCGAGTTGATTGAAAGGATTCATTGGACAAAGAGGAAACGGTTTGAGGTGAGGATGGCCCGTGCGAAGGTTTCGGTCGCTTCGGAAGTTTTCATTTCGGGAAGGAAAGCGGTTTTTTCGTCTTCGGTCGGGAAAGCGGAATATAGGCTAAGGAAAAGGAAATCGAGCCGATTGGAAGGTGATTCGATGGCCCGGAGTGAGCGGGCGAAGGAGTTCTTTTTGTTGGTAAGAAGGCTGGTCTCGAGTCCGTTCAGCAAGCGCAGGGTTTGCGGAACGGTGGCCTCAGTGTGAGCGGAAGAGGGGCTCTCAGCATCAGACCCTCCGAATTCGGCAATGAAGGTGCCGCCACGGGCGGGAACGGGAAGCTCGGAAGCACGCATGCGGAATTCAGGTTGATCCGGGCGATTGGGGCGTGCGCGCCGGGCGAGGGCGGGAGCCGCTTTCGCGGTGAGGCTATTGTCGTTCATGCTTTTTCCATTTTGGTAGCCTTTTCCGGCCGTTCGTTGGACTTGTCTGATTTCGGCGGAGATATTCCGGAAGGCTGCCATGTTACCGTTTTCCCGGGCTTTAGCGGCCTTGGTGCGGAGGAGGGAAACCTTCTTTTGAATAGCACGGCGTTGCTTCTCACCTTCGATGACTGCGCTGCTGATTTCTTTCAATTGCTTACCGTTAGTGCTCATGAGGAAGTCGAAGGATTTGACGTAATCATTCCAAGCTTCCTCGAGTCCGTTGTTGGTGTTGGAATCGATGTTACCGGAAGCAAGAGTGACAAATGAATCGCGGATTTCTTCGGCACTGAGACGGCGAAGAATAGGGCCCTGAAAGTGGAAAGAGAATCCCTGAGCTGGCTCTTCGGTGGTGACTTCTCTCTGAAAGAGATTGGTGTGGTAAAGGATACGCAAAAACTGCTTGAGGTCATAGTCGGCTGCGTGCATCGCCTTTTCGACATAGTCAACAAGCTCTGGGTAATGGGGCTTGGGTGAATTGCTCCAATCATCGGGATTGGCGACAAGACCGTATCCAAATGTATATTCCCACATGCGGTTTGCGATGACCTTGGTGAAGTAGGGGTTTTTGGGGGAAGTGACCCACTTGGCGAAGTAGGCACGTCGTTGTTCGGGCTTTACGTCCTTGGTGTCGAGTCCGAAAAGGAAACCAGGTTTTACGACGTCGCCGGCATCACCATCGTCATACTGATAGTCAACGGGGAGCTTGAGTTCCTTTTGGGTATTGTCAGCGAGAGCGTTGCGATTGTGGTATCGAAAAACTTGGCCGATGGCGCGGGCTTCATTGCGTTTGGCCATAGCCCTTTCCTGCGTCTTTTTTGCCTGAAGGGCGAATCTCCGCCGCTCTTCTTTGGTCATTTTTTTGAAGGGTTTCTTAGGGCGCCTGTTTGGATCGAACCCGATGGTTTCCTTGATTTTTTCACGACCCCCATCAAAGCGGTAGTCGGTCCCTCCAAGGAAGGCGGCCAGCTGATAATATTCCATCTGGGTGGTGTCGTCGAAGGGGTGATCATGACACTGGGCGCAACCGATCTGTTGGCCGAGGAAAACCTGAACGGTGTTACTTACGTTATCGAGAAGCATTCCACGGTCGCGGAGGTAGTATCCGACCGCAGGATTTTCGGCAACATGGCCTTCGGCTGCGAGCATCTCTTGAACCATCCTATCATAGGGCATGTTATTTTCGACGGCATCTTTCAACCAAACGTGCCAACCGAGACCGTTGTGTTCGGTGTTGGTTTTAACACGAAGGAGATCGGTCCAGAAATTGAAGAGACGGGAATTAAAGCCAGGAGACTCGACTAGGGAGTCGATGAGCTGACTTCGCTTTTCTTTTCCGGTTGATTCAAGGAATGAACGGGCTTCGTTATGAGTCGGAAGTCGGCCGATGATATTGAGATAGCTTCGGCGAATAAAAGTGGGGTCATCGACAATCGGATTAGCTTTGATTCCCTCGGTTTTTTGACCGGCGATCAGAACTTCGTCGAGCTCGCGGGCGGTGTTGCGCACCACTTCCAGCGGGAGCGGCTTCGCGAAGCCAGCCGTGATGGTTAGGATGAGGGGGAGGAGGAATTTCATGGTATTTTAAGCTTAGTAGAGAAGAGCGACGATTTCCTCGTCGGAAAG
>JAQWSX010000096.1 GCA_029242935.1 Akkermansiaceae bacterium | reverse complement strand
CAAGCCGGCCAATCTGATCGCGCTGGGAACCAACGGTAGGAATCGGGGCGAGTGGATTCTTGCTGGCGCGACTAATAAGGACTGGGAAGATATCGGTGCCGCCACCGTGAACGACGAGCCCTTGCTCTACATTGGTGATTTTGGGGATAACGGTGCCGCACGAACAGACCTGAACATTGTTCGGATTAGAGAGCCACTTCTGGTTGCTAATGGGGGTGGGATCATTCCAGAAACGGACATCGAGAGGATTGAATTTCAATATCCCGCAACACCAGGAGGGGAAGGCGGGCCTGGAGTGCCTGGGGTTCCAGCTCGCCGCGATGCGGAATCTATGATCGTCGATCCGCATAGCGGGGACGTTTATATTTTGTCCAAGCGTGAGACAATCGGTCGTTTGTTCCGGCTCGCTCATCAGGAAAACTATATTGGCGTGCAAACCTTGGAATATCTCGGCGAAATGCCAGCCATCATTCACGATCGCCTTTACGGTTTTTCAGTGAGCACAACTGCTGCCGATATTTCCCGAGACGGGCTTGAGATTATCGTGCGAAACTACGAGCACGTATTGTATTTTCGGCGTCCGGATCTGAGCGTCTCGATTGCCGATCTTCTCACCGGTAGCACCATTGAAGAGTTGCCCTTTTTTGGAGCACGCGTTCCGGGAGGCGAACCAAAAGGAGAAGCGATTTGCTTTTCAGCGAGTGCTGACGCTTATTTCACAATCGGAGAGAGAGCCTCTGGCGCGACGGAGATTCCGATGTTCCGTTATCGGAGGCTGGCTCCGGATTCTCCTCCGGCGTTCGCGGTCACGGTGAGCGACGGAGCATTGGAAGAGGGACCGCGGCCTGCTACGATCCTTTTCAATGCGCAGCCGATGGAAATCTGGCGACATCAACATTTCAGCATCGAAGAACTTGCTGATCCTAATCTAGAATCCTCACTATGGGGTGATCTTGCGGATGGGGATGGGGATGGGAGGAGGACTCTGATCGAATATGCATTGGGCACCAATCCGAGATCAACCATTATTGAGGATGATGGAGTGACAATCGGGCATGAAGGGGAGTCGATGGTATTGACTTACCGGAAGATTCTCGATCGAACCGATATCATCTACCAGGTCCAAGCGAGTTCCGATCTGAAAACTTGGGTTGATGCGCCTGACGAGTTGCTGGAGGCTCTTCCCGAAGGTGAAATACGCAGGGTGTCGATTCCATTGGCATCCGGGGAGGAGAATTTTCTGCGTCTGAAAGTTTCTCGATAGGGTTAAGTGGAGGCGAGACCTTGGGTGTTCCTTCTTACGGTGGTGGCAGGCGGTCATTGCCCTGCGGATTTCTTCGGCGATGCCCTCAGGCGCAGCAGAAACTTTCCCTCCGGAGCGATGGCATCGAGAAGATGAATCTCGACTTTGTCGATTCCTGCGCCGTGGAAATCCTTCTGGACATCAATCGTGATATTGGTGTCGTCTTCCGTGGCCGCATTCCAGCTCACCAGGTCCGATGAATATTCGAGGTCCGTCGAGACGGAGATGGCTGCCTGTTGTGAACGCGGGTAAGTAATCACAATTTTAGGGGGGTATTGGTTACCGTCCTCGACACGGGCGGGAATATAATCCCATTTCGGCAGCAGGTCCCTTGCGTTGGCAAGGGCATCAGCGCTGCCAAGAGCAAATGCCAACCCGTTTGCTATACCGTCTTTGTTTGGGTCAGCATCGAAAGCGGCATCTGGGCCGAACAGGCCGGAAATGTCCTGCGCCCACTGTGCAAAGCTAATGGTGTTGGGGTCGCTGATTACGGCGATGCTTCCGTCTAATGCGAGGCGGTTTTCCCAAAGCAGCCCCGGTGCCGGGGTTAGGGGCTGGATTGCCCGTGATTCGCTATTGGGCAGCGGTTGGTTGAAGATTTGGAACAGCTGCCCGGCAGCATATGATGCGCCTATGTTGGTGAGTGTTACAGTGCCGGTATTTTCTAGAGCTGTCTCCAGCATACCGCTGACATTCACCCGGTCAGAGTTCGGGGAAAGGTCGGGAGCGACTGCCACCCGGAGATTGCCGTTGAGCGTAAGGTCGGACATGAAGTTCAGAGATCCCAGCGCTGATTCACTTCCCGGGGAAAGCGTTGCATTATTGGCAATGACGGCATGACCGCCGATATAGCCGGTTCCTGCAAGGGTGCCAGATTTGTCCACCATGACCTCACTGCGGGAAAGTGTTCCGGTGATCTCCAGCTGGCCTTTCTCTACCACTGTAGTCCCGGAGTATGTCGCGTCATTGAGGGTGAGCTTTCCGGTATTGTTAAGTTTGAGTCCACCGGTGCCGTTGATGTCCCCGGAAAAGGAGGCTAGGTTTTGTGCTGCCACGGTAAGGGTCTTGCCGTTGAGATTGATCGCGGTGTCTACGATCAGACTTGCTTCAGGGGAAGACATCCAGCTTTGATCAGTCTGTAGCCTTAGCGTGCCATGGCCGTGGACCGTGAGGGTTTGCACGCTCTCGGCCATGTCGATGCCTCCCTGAAAAAGATCAAGCGTGCCGTTGGGATCCTCGATTTCGAGTGCAACGTCCTTGTTCAGGCTTTGCTCCAGCCGGATCTGGCGCAACTGCATGACCACCGGGCTGCTGAAGGCCGGCTGGTTGTCCCCGGTAAATGAGTCATTCCAGACAGCAACGGCGTCCGGTGCGTTGGGCTGGGTATCCGAGGTCCAGTTCGTTTTTTCAAACCAGAGGGAGTTGGTGCTTCCTGTCCATTCGGCGGTGGGTAACACCCCGGTGATGGTGATCGACTTGCTTAATTGTGTCGACTTGCCCTTCATGTCAGAGACAAGTGTCCTCAGGGTGAACTTGCCGGCATTGTTCTTGGTCAAGGTCAGGCTGGTGGCGCTGGTGTTGTGTGCGCCTCCACCGCTGCGCCACATGCAGGCCACCTCGTCTCCGTCAGGGTCGTTTCCTGTCACGGTTACCGTGAGCGGTTCGCCGGCGGGCCATGTGTCCGGGGCGTCCCAGGTTGGTTGCGGCCCCAGGTTGCCGGTAAAGGTCCCCCGGTTGATCCTTACGTCGATATATTCGTTTGGGGCACTTCCACCGCGCCCAAGGTTGGTGATGTAGACCTTTCCAGTATTGTCCACAAAGGTTTCGCCCGGCTGCAGGCTCTGGTCATCGGTGCCGCCGGTTCCCTGATGCAGATCTAGAAGGACGACACTTTTCCCGGCGGTTCCCCGGTCCCAGTAAAATACCAGGCCCTGGCGCATTTGGTAATTCTTCTGGTTCGGTGAACTTTCCTTGTTGAGGAGCCTAGAGCGGTAACCAATCCAGAAATACTTGTTGATGGAAGTAGTACGCTTTACTCGCAGGGCACGTTTGCTGTTAGCCTTGGCAATGTCCTTCTGGTCGAAGTTGTAGAGCCGCTTAGTATAACTTCCGCTGGTCGAGATATCGTGGCGGGCGGTGATCCAGTTGCATCGCCACTTTTCATAGGGATCCGGGTCAATGCCCCCGCTTTTCATGAATTGCCAGGGGTCGTTTAAAAGTTCCCCTTTTAGCCCGACTGGGTTGTCACCGTTTGGCACCCATCGCCTCTGGTGGCCAAAATTGAAGTTGTGGCCCATCTCGTGGATGGTTGATCCGCCGCTGCTTTTCGACCAGAACCTTTTGCCTCCCACAGTGGCATGCGACCCTACTGAACCACCTCCGAAGTAATACCCGACAATGTCGTAGCTGGCGGGGTTGCGGCCCGCCCTGTTTGCCCTCAGATCGGCCTGGGTTGCCATTTGCGAGGCGCTGTAGTTGGCACGTTTGCCCAGCTTAACCTCCACAGTGTGGTAGACAATGTTCATTCGGCCAAAAGAAAACCTCTCAAAGTTGCTCTTGGCGGCTTTAAGTTTTTTGCCGATGGCTTCTAGGCTTGGCGCGTTATGGGCATCGGAAAAATCAATACGGATCCCAAGTACCCTGACGTTTCCTGTGGTCTTGGCGGCATTTGCCAATGCTCCTACCAGTGACAAAAACAGGCCAGTGAGCACAAGACGATAGGCACCCGAAAGAGTCGGGGCTGAGATTAGGCGTAGGGGCATTTTTGGGGAGCGTAAATCTTTGTTCTGACTCCAAGAGCGCAATAACGCAATACGAAAGTCATTCATTATCAGCCACCTCAGAAATTTCCCTTCAGCGGAAAGGGCAGGGAAGGCGGCATTGGGCGGATCGGATAGGGGAGAAAGGGGGTGGTGGAAGGGGAGGAACAGGCTTGAAAATTCCCACCGCCGGTCCTGGGAAGAAATCGGTTGAGCTATTTCGCCTGGGCGACTGAAGTAAGAAAGCGCTAGTTGGTCAATCTCTCCACTCGAAAGAAGATTTTACCATCAGGGCTAGCGAGGTCGCCGATGAGGAAGATCCGGGTGGTGGATTCGCCGGCATCGGCCGGGATGGAGTCGTCGAGATCAGCACTCCAGTCCAGGAGGTCGGTTGAGTAGGAAATCGAATAGTTCCGCCCTTCTCGTGAATCCCAGGTGAGGGAAACCGAGTTGTTTTCGGGCGAGTATTCGATTTTGGTGATCTGGAATGTTTGCGGTGATCTCGGGAAGGAGCCTGTCTGAAGCTGGACATTATCAAAGGCCACCCATCCCACGAGCGAGTCGTCTTCAGGATTCACCGGCGTTTCGAGGGCGCAAAGGCGGATTTGAAGGGGCTGGCCGTCGTGGACGCTGTCTGCCGGGTTAGGGTTGTAGACGACGGTGGAGGTGACAAATTCGTTTTTTGGAATCTCCAGACTGTTGTCATCTTCGGCCAAAACTGTTCCTTCGGAGACCTGCCCGGCGAAGGTGGCGCCATTAATGTTTGTTCCTCCAGCGACAAGCTGGACCTTGTAGCCGAACCAATCGGGAGTGTAGTTGGAACTCCCTCCCTGGTCTGCCTCGGGAAGGCGTCCGACCTGTGCCGTCAGGGTGTAGGCTTTGGTCGAATCGAAGGTCTCGGTGAGGATTTGGGCGACTGCTTCGAACTTTCGGGAGGGGTCGTTTTCACGACTTCTAACAAGCATGACATATTTGCCTTCAGGGGCGTTGCCATCGAAAGCGACATCAAGAGCCCCTTGGCCGGTCTCATCGGCTCCCGGAACTCCGGGGTTCCAGATTCTTAGTGGGCCTCCGTTGGCTGAAATCTCAAAGTGCCTCCAAAATTCCTTTCCCCACTGAGGATACTTGTCGGTTGATTCAGAGAAGGGGTCAAAATTCTCCCTCTCTTCAAATCCAGCGTTGGGGACTTCGATGGGATCTGCGTAGACGTGTGTAAATGGGATCGCGATGGCAATGAGTAATGGGACCGTTCCGTTCAGAGTGATTGTCGTCATCATGCAAAGCATACGCAGGTGCGCGGGACTTGGTTTCACGGCGACTCAAATCGGGACTACCCACGATGGGGGAGCTTGATCAGATTTTCTAGTCCTTCACCCAGGAATTTTCTTTTGCCGGGAAAGGGTTGAAGTCGCATTTGGACCGGAGTGGAGGGGGTGCAAGGGGGTTATCCACATCACGCTCTTCCATTCAAACCTGAGAAGAACACGCTCTAGAAAGGCTAAAGTTCCACACCCGATTTCCCTTCGCGATATTCCGGCGGCCACATGCCGACCCACTTGGGATAGGCCTTGGGAAAATGGGCCCTGCTGGTGTAGCCGATTTTATCCGCTACGGGATCGATCTTCAGCTCCGTGGTTGCCACCTTTGGGTTGGTGCTGCGCACAATCTCATCGGCATCGGTTAGCTCGTCCCCATCGCTGTTCGGGCATACAGTGGAAGGCCCCGCCAGTTCTCTCAGGAGTCCTTGATCATGCGGGGTCGGGCGAAACTATCTCTTTCATCTGCCCCGAAAAACGGTATCTGGAGGAGGAGAGTCCCTTGGCGATTTCGAGATCTTTATGTGAGCGATGATTTTTGACCCAATTCAGCAGATTAAGAGTTTTATAGCCTGCTTCCTGTTCTTTGGAACGAGTGCTGCATTTGCTGACCTCATTGAAGTGGCAGGTTTGGGAAGAGTGAATCAGACCAGCGAATGGAACGGGGGACAATTTCCGGCGGGTAATGCCATTGATGGTAACTCCTCGACTTTCTCCCATACTGATACGACCACCCCGAACAATCGATGGGAGGTCTTGCTTGATCAGGAATATGAGGTGGCCCGGATCGAGGTAGAAATGCGGGGTGATTGTTGCGCGGGACGGATGACCGGGACGATTGTGCGTGGCTTCGATGGCACGGAAAGCGCGGTGTTTTCCGCTGAATTGAGTGATCCGGGGATTGGCGGAACGGTGATTTTTGAGGTGCCAATGGGTTTGAAGATGGAAAGGGTGCGGGTGGGATTCGAAGATGGGGGCACTAATCCACGAGCAAGCACCACGATGATTCATCTCGGGGAAGTGCGCGTGTTTGCACAGCGGGAGGCTCTTGTGGCCATTGAGTCGTTTGCGGCCTCGCCGGGAGAAGTATCGGCGGGACAGGAGGTGAGCTTGAATTGGACTACTATTGGCGCGGATGAAGTGCGCCTTTTTCCAGGTGGGCAGCTCCTTGCCGGGGCCGGATCAATCGTCGTCAATCCGTCGGAGAGTGTCGTCTACGAAATCGAGGCGTCAAATAGCCGCGGATCAGCGAGAAGTGTTTTGGGGGTTTTGGTAGATGGCGCCGCCTTGCCGTTTCAAGTGACTGAAGTGGTGGCTTCCAACGGAGGGAGCCTTGTGCGGAGTGATGGCTCGACGCCGGATTGGATCGAGTTGTGGAATCCAAATCCTTTCGAATTGGATTTGTCGGGTTATGGCTTGAGTGACGATGAAAGCGAGGTGAGAAAATTCGTATTCCCTTCGAAAGTGGTTCCGGCGGGCGGATATCTCGTTGTGGATGCGGCGGATCAATCGGTCGACGAGGTTTTGGCAACGGGATTCAATCTGGGTCGGGATGCCGGAGAGATCTTGATTTTAAGCGGGCCGGATTTGCAGGTGCTGGAGACCTTGGTTTTTCCAAAGCAATACGTCGACGTAAGTTACGGGAGTTTTAGAGTTGAGGAATTTCGCTATTTTGTGGAGCCAAGTCCCGGGGAAGCAAATGTGGGGGAGACGGTGCGTGGTTTCGTGAGGGATCTCCAGTTTTCGGTGAAGAGGGGATTTTATGAGGTGCCGCAGCTTTTGGAAATCACGAATCTGACCCCGGAGTCGGTGATTTATGTCACGACTGATGGGAGTGAGCCGGGACCTAGGAATCCGGCGGCAACCCCTTATGATGGAGCGATAACGATTTCTGAAACCACCGTGTTGCGGGCGGCCGCTTTTCGGGATGGATGGGAGCCTACTGATGTCGATACGCAGACCTATCTTTTTGCGGACCAGGTAGGCGGGCAGTCACCTTCGCCAGGGAATTTCCCCCAGCAGTGGGTGCCAACCTTGAATGGGGTGCAGGCTCCGGTCTCGGCTTTCTCGCATTTCGAGATGAATGCGGGGGTCTTGTCGACGCTTCCGTTGTTGGATTTGGCCGGGGAGGATTTTGAGCTCAAGGAGGCTCTAACCTCGATCCCGAGTATTTCCCTGGCGTTGGATGCCGGGGTCCTGTTCGATCCCGCGAATGGTTTGCATGTGAATGCCCGACAGCGTGGGCGGGCGTGGGAACGGAATGTTTCCTTTGAGGTGATTGATCCGGTGCGGGGAAGCGATGTGCAGACCAATTGCGGGTTGCGAATGCATGGAGGATGGAATCGTTTCCCGGAGATGCTGAAGAAATCTTTCAGGATTTACTTTCGGTCCGAGTATGGCGATTCGAAGCTGGAGTATCCCATGTTTCCGGGATCGGAGGTGGAGGAATTTGATCGGCTGATTCTCCGCTCGGGAAATGGCAAGGCCTGGGCGAGTCCGTGGCGGGCGCTTTCGGGTGCCGGGAATTCCTTGGAGCGTGTGACCTATCTGCGTGACCAGATTGTGAGGGATTTCCAAAGGGCAACGGGAAACTATGCCATTCCGGGGACTTTCATGCACCTCTATATCAACGGACATTATTGGGGTCTCTACAATCCCGTCGAGCGTCCCACGGAGCACTTTGGGGCGGCGAGGTATGGCGGCGATGATGACGAGTATGAGGTCATCAAGTGGATCCGTGGAGTGGGGCACCAGGTCTCGGCGGGAGATGATGTTGCGTGGAATCGGTTGATTGGATTGGTGCGGGGGAATGTTCTCAATGCCGCCACTTATGATGCCATTCAGGACTTGTTGGATTTGGAGAACTTTGCGGACTACATCATCGTGAATCACTTCGCGGGGAACCGCGATTGGATTGACAACAATGTTTATGCGATGCGCCTTGGGTTGCCGGGCGAACCGTTTCGCTTTTATTGTTGGGATTCGGAGGAGAGCTTTTTGTCGCTTGGGACGGATATCAGTGATCGCAATGTCAGTGATACCTGCACGGAGATTCATATGGCCCTTCGCCGTCACCCCGAATACCGCCAGTTGTTCGCGGACAGAGTCTACCGGCACTTTTTTAATGAGGGAGCCCTGACCCCGGAGAGGACTGGCAAGGTGTTGGAGAGCCATGTCGACTTGATCGATCAGGCCATTGTAGGGGAGTCTGCTCGGTGGGGTGGGCTTCTGCGGCCGGGCAATCCCTATGATCGGAATGACTGGTTGGATGAGGTCGCAAATCTTCAGGGAAACTATTTGAGCCGACGGACCGGCATTGCCCTAGGGCAATTTAAAAACGACGGGCTTTATCCTGGGGTCAGTCCTCCGGTGTTTCTTCCGCAACGTGGCGGGCAAGTGCCTGCGGGGACTCCGGTGATACTGGAGAGTGATTCCGGTGGGACGATCTATTATACCTTGGATGGGAGTGATCCTCGCCTCGCCGGAGGAGGGGTTTCGGGAAGCGCCCTTGAATTTCTCGAAGGTGTCGAGGAGGAGGAGGTGATCGCCTTGGGAAGCGCGTGGAAGTATCTCGATGATGGATCGGATTTGGGGGCGAGTGATGTGGTTCCGGGGCACCCCGGGTATGGTGCGCTCAATTGGAAGCATGGAGAATTTGATGATGCGGGGTGGGGAAGGGGAGCGGCTCCGCTGGGGTATGGGCGAATTTTAGGAACAACCCTGAATACCACTGTTTCCTATGGCGATGATCCGGCGATGCGTTACCGAACAACGTATTTTCGGAAGAGCTTCGAGGTTCCGAATGCCGCTCGATTTTCGTCTCTCGATCTTCGGGCGCTTCGAGATGACGGGGTGGTGATTTATTTGAATGGAGAGGAGGTGATGAGATCGGGATTTTCAGCGGGAAGCAGCGTGGTGACGGCGGAGACCTTGGCGGCGGAGCAATCTTCTTCGAGTGAGAGCACTCTTTTTGAGGCCCCGGTGCCGCTCGGCTTATTACAGGACGGGCAGAATGTCATCACCGCGGAGATTCATCAGGCGAGCGATTATTCCTCGGATTTGGGATTTGATCTACAGTTGATAGGAAAGGCTCCGGGGCCCGGTGAGCGGGTTGATATTTTAGGGGGGACCCTGATCAAATCGAGGGTGCTTAAAGCTGGGACTTGGTCGGCCTTGAACGAGGCGCTCTTTCTGGCGGGGGACCGTGCGCAGGATCTCTATATTTCCGAGATGATGTATCACCCTGAGGAGGGGGGGGCTGAGTTTTTGGAACTCTCAAACCGCGGAAGGGTCCGCCATCCTTTGGGCGATCTAAAAATTCGAGGGGGGATCCAGTTTGATTTTAGTGCTGGGAGTGTGACCTCGCTTGATCCGGGAGATCGTCTTGTGCTGGTGCGGAACGCGGGGGTCTTTGCTCTTGTGTATCCGGATACGAGTGTTGCGGGGGATTACGGCGGGGGATTGGGAAATGGATCGGATTCCTTTTCGCTGGAGGATCTTGAAGGGAATGTTCTTTGGACGATGGCTTACCGGGACAAAGCTCCCTGGCCCTCGGGGACGGATGGTGCCGGGCGGAGTTTCATCTATGTGGGCGGAAAGTCTAACGAGGCAGGCTCATGGAGGCCCAGTGTTGATATTGGCGGAAACCCGGGAACAAGTGATCGGGTGCCTTATCCCGACGATGGGTCATTGCTAGCCTATGCGATCGAGAGGCAAGGGTTCATCCTGGAGGACTCAACGACAGCCTTGTTTATGGTGGTGCTGAAGGCGGGAGCCGACGAGGTGTTGGCAATTCCGGAACGGTCTTCTGATATGGAATCGTGGACCGGGGACGGATTGACCTTGTGGGCCCAAGATCCCATTGGAAATGGACTGGTGAGGAAAACCTGGCAGATGGGCCGGGCTGATGCCGAGCGTTTGTTTCTCCGGATGAGATTGCGAAGACCTTAAAAATTGACTGCTACTGCTAGGAGTTTGCGTTTGGCGGGAAAGGGTTCAAGTCGTATTTGGACCGGAGTGGAGGGGGTGAAAAGGGGGCTGGTTTTGCCTGTTGCCCCCACCGGCCTCCTGCGGATGACCCAGACACAAAACCTGGCGAAAACAAAGAGGCTCGTTCCGATTACGATCACCACCTCCCACAACGGGCCCGTCCAGCAGAGCGTAAAGCACGAGGCTCCGGCCAAGCCAAGCGACGTCCGTCAAACCTCCAACGATCACCGCGAGGTTGACGAGAAACCCGAAAAGAAACAGCACTCGGGGCATCACTTACCGCGTTTTCCTTAGAGATTTTCCTTCCCCGTTTTTGGTGTTTCCGGACTGAAATGCCATGAAACGATCCTAACCCCCACACAGGCGAGGATCAGGGAGGCAGCAATCAGCGCGGCCATCCCGCCAGGTGCGCGCAACCATTCGCTGCCACCGGTCCACGCCTCCCAGAAGAAGCCGGTGATCAAAAGCATAAAGAGCGGAGCAAGCAGGAAGATGGAAGCGATGGTAAGAATAGACAAAGCGAGGAACCCATACGCAAATGCTCGAGTGACGGCGGGCAGGTCTTCGAGCCTGTCGCCACGCTTTTTCAGCCGGGCCTCGTGCTTGTCAATTTTCTTCGAATACTCCCTGACCTCACTCCCACGACCAGCTGCGCTGGCTTCATCCCTCAAGCGTTGAAGCTCCTCAACTTGGTCTTCCAGCTCGAGTCCCTTGAGCTGGCTTAAGACATCCTCGCGAGCCTCCTCAAGCTTCTGGATCCTGTCCTTCTCTCCCCCCCGCTGGGCTTCACTTAGGCCTTCCTCGATCTCTGCAAGATGACCCTCAAGCTCTTCCCTGCTCTCCCCCCAGTTGTCATCATCCGCCGGCTTGCCTGCCCCGGCCCTCAGCGACCTCCTGCTGAATTCCCGAACGCAAAACCAGGAAAAAGCAAAGAGGCTGACCGCCACCAGGCTCGCCAATTCCCACACCGGCCGGTCCAGCCGCCAGTAAAGAAAAAGACTCCCGGCAAGCCAGGCCAGGCTGATCAGCCCCCCAAGAACCACCGCGAGGTGAACAATGAAGATGTAAATTTTTTCAACCTTGCTGAGAAAAGGGTGCACTTTCATGCTACTGACTGAATAGTAATCTTGCTAAACTGCTAGGAAATTGCTTTTGGGGGGAAGGAAAGCCGGCGTTGGGCGGATCGGAGGGGGAAGAAAGGGGGTTGTCGCATTATCCGAAGTCAATCAGCCAGTGGAGGATTAATTCCACTAGGCCCGAGGGTAATCGATTCGGAGCTGATTTAAACTCCTGCTGCATGGACAAGGGAGTGAGCGGTTAGCGAATAGAGCTAAATACAATCTTCTCCGGAATCGAAGTGTCTGTTTTTTGTTTTGGCGAGGAAGTCCGTTTAAAAAACGTAATCTCCGAAGGCGTGGCAAATCAAGAAAGCCAAGAAAAGTCCAATCCCGCTAACTCGACTCAATTCGATCATCGTAAATCACCCCATTGGTTGGAGTCGGCAAGCTTACTATTCGAAATACGCAGCCGCTGAGACATCAAGGTGAGCAGGCTTACGAGAAGGGCATTTCCAGCTTGAGGATTTCCTTCCACGAATGCATTGAGTCCGAAGCGATCAATTGCCCAAACCTTGCCATCGCCTCGTGAGATGACCTCGGCGCTTGCAGTCGATGGATTGAAGATGTTGACCTCACCAATGGTTCCCCCGGCAGGAATTGTTGCGACTGCGGTGCGATTCCCTCTTTGTTTCGTGAATACGTCGAATATTCCCTCAAGAATGAGAAAAAGGTGATCCTGTTCGGCTCCCTCCTCGATGATGTGCTGTCCGGAGGTAAGGGTATAAAGGGTTCCTTTCGAGACAAGTTGTGTTCTGGCTTCATCTTCCAGGTTCTCTAAAAAGCCTACTGCTGGTAATTGTTCGCTCATCGATGGTTTTTGTTAAATCTAAGGATAGGGTTGTCTGAAACGGAGGGGCTTGCAAACTCAAACTGTGTGGCTATTAGGCTCGGGATTATCATCAGAAGTCTGAACGAAATGTCGCGTCCCCTTCTCTCCCGGGAAGAGCAATTGATCGGGAGTTTTTCATTAGATAAATGGTATTTAAAATCAACAAAATCGACCGATTTTCTCATCCTCATAACAATATGAAATTATCAACACAACCCCGAAGTAACAGCTCTAACGTCCTGCGTGCTCGACCCTTAACGCCACCCGTTTAAATCTGGGCTTGTTCAAATCCCGGAGCCTTGGCCGTGTAACAGCTCGCGTAGCCTCAGTTATTAATGATGAGCTCGACGAGTTGTTGAAGTAGCGTTTTAATTTAGCGGCGGAAAGCTCATCTTAATAAAGCCTTTAAACCAGTCGCTTACTAAAAACCCAAAATGACTACCGCCCTCAAGAATCATGACTTCCTCTTGAATATCGTCCCAGGCACCAGCTTTATTTAAAAAGTCGTCCTCTGAGGTTAAGATTTTCAGTGGCCTAAGATTGTCTCGGCGAGCTTTTTGGTAGAGTTTTACGAAGTCACCATTGTCGCCACCAAAGATATCTAAAAGTTCCGGGGCGTAGACTTTGGCATATTTGCGGTAGCCAAATTCCATGGGCCGTCGATGATTTTTGCGAAGATATTTCTTAAAGTCAGGCTTGAGCACTTTTAGGATGTTGATCAGGCTCCGGTGAGCACTATAAGCCAACATGGGGGCAGCTCGGTTAACATCTCTTTCTTTGAGGTCGAGCCAGCTTTCGGCTTTTTCATAGCGATTGGCTGACCCCAGAAGCTTTAATTTGTTCAACAGGCAACGGTTCCAGATTTTGAATTCCTTGAAATAAGAATCAAAGTGATCCAGGGCATATTCGATATTGGCTTCGGGCCCGACAAAGACCATGTCTTCGTCAAAGAGTGCGGGGTGAGCATTGTCTAAATTGGCCATAAAGATGCCCACCAGGGTGCCGTAGCTATGGCCCATAAAACCCACGGAGCTTACAGTTCCAGCCGATTTAAGGGGGTTGATAAAGTTCTTTAAAACATCCAAGGCGACCTGGGCCTCTTTTTGAAAATCCCCCATAGGGAAATTGGGCTTGAGATTTTGGTAAAGCAAAGACCACGCCGTTGGCAGGCTAAGAACATGGTAGCCCCTTTGATAAAGTTGATCGAAGTATTTTAAATCGGAATTGTGTACGGAATAGAAGCCGTTGATCAAAACAACCATCGGCGCAGATACAAGAGCTCCGGAATCATTTCGTTGCAAAGCCACCATGGCGGGCATGTCTTTTTGAATATTTTCTGACCCTGCTAAGTGAATTTCTTGAGCGTAGGGGAGGGCATCGGCTTTAACTCTTTCGAAGTTAATAAGAGACCAGATCATATAGCTTTCGCTTTGGGTGTCCCGGTCACCGGTCTGGATAGGACTTTGGAACTCGTCGCCGTAGCTTAGCTCTTGGCTAGACCACTGCCCTAGGCTGAGCAACGGATGCAGCGCTAGGCAGAGTATGGAAATTATTCTAATATTTTTGAGCATAACTGACTGCTAGGAATTTGCCTTTGGGGGGAAAGGGTTGATGTCGTATTTGGACCGGAACGGATGGGGGGGAAATGGGGGTTGAGGGGGAGAAGGCTCATCAGGTTCGCCCGAGCCTACTCCTTCTCGATGCGAAAGAAAAGCTGTGTCGGAGCTCCGAGGCCAGCCAACGAAAGATCAAACGACTTGGTGGTGCTGTCACCGGCGTCGGCATCGACACCATCGGCCAGATCACCGTCCCACTCCTGCAGGTCGGTCGAGTAGCTCACGGTGTATTTTTCTCCCTCGTTGGAATCCCAAGTGAGTGTGACGGTGGTGGTATCTTTGTCGTAGTCGATCGTCTGGATCCGGAACGGGCCAGCGGAAACTCCACTGGTCACGTCGCTGAAGGCGGTGCCGAAGCGGATCTCGTCGTAGATCGTCGAGCCCGTATCTTGCAGGGAGATCAGCGTGAAGTTCGACTGGTCGAAATCAGCGGTCAGCGAGGCGATCGCATCCCCCTCGGCGGGCTCTGGATCATTGGCGGCGGCCATGTTGAAGAGGAACAGCTCGTCCTCGGTGCCGTTTGCTTTCCAGTTGATCTTGCCGACGATCAGCGAGGTGTCGTGGTGGGTTGCGGGATCAGTGGTAATTTCAGGGAGGAACGTGCCCTCCGCGACTGTCGCACTCTCGGAATTGATGAAGGCCACCGCGTTGGGACTTCCTGTTCCCCCGCCGGCAACACCACCGTTGTCGGTCCGGAAACCGACGCCGAAACCTTGCCCGGTTGCCGAACTTAGATTTCCGTTGTTTGCGACCCCCTGTTCAGCGATTAGCGGATCGGTCGCGAAGATCAGGGTGCCATATTTGTTTCCGTTGGATGGCCCACCCGCTAGGACGCTGAACCAGATCGTGCTGCCGTCGGCGGTGAGCGCTGCCTTCGAAGCGGCAGTGAGCGTGCGCTGCGCTTGGCGCTGGCCCGCGGTGCCGAATCGCCCGAGGGCGCTGCCCGCGGTCGGTAGACCCTCAAATTCCAACCCCCCCCGGTCGTTGGCCGTCGAGGCGGTGCCGTTGGCATAGGCGGTGCGCCCGATGTCGTAGTTACGGCCCCAACCGGTCACCAGCCATGCGCCATCCCACCCGAGTCCACTTTCGAGGCTGTTCAGCGGGGTATTGACCCCTTCGTAGTCGAACTGCTCCAACAGGATCAGGTCAGCACCGACGAACGGGACGGTCAAAAGGGTGGCTGCTGCCGCTAGCGGCACGATCAATTTTCTTCGGTGGCTTTTTTTCATCGGATGGTTGGGGATTGGGGTGAACCGAATTGACACCGATTCGGCTAGCGCCGGTATCCCACAGGCTCACGGTGTCAAAGTTCGACTGGTCGAAATCGGCAGCCGATTTGACCCGGGGTAGTGGGCTACTTCAAGCCTAAAGACTCTGCTAGGAAATTGCTTTTTGCGTGGCGCGCTTGAGGGCGCCGTTGAAGGGACCGGAGATGGGGAGAAAGGGGGTTGATTCGACGATTCGAGTCTCTGGGCACAACGGGTCACCTCCCTACGTGAGCCGGTTGGCAAAGGAAATGAACTCGCTGATCGCTGAAGAGGTTGAAGAAGCAAATTGCTGCAAGATGTATCATCTGACTCCTTTTTTCTCATTTGTGGTCAAGTGAGTCGCGAACTACTTCAGTTCCTTGATTCGCATCTTGCGGAATTCGACGCCTCCGCCGTGACCGAGAATGCCGAGGTAGCCTTCCTTCCTGAGTAGGCCTGGATGCTTCTTGCCGTCGATGGTTCCGTCCTTGGAGGCTTCGGCGATGTCGGCATCGACAATGACCTGACCGTTGACTTTAACCACGATGTGATTGCCCTTGGCGATGACTTCTTCGGTGTTCCACTCGCCGACCGGTTTGAGCGCGCCGCGCTTTGCCGCTACCACGCCATAGATCGAGCCGTGGTATTGCCATTTCTCCAGCTTCTTGTATTTCCTCGCGGTATTTTCCAACACCTGCAACTCCATTCCGTCAAAGGCGGCGTTGCCGCCGCGCGCGGCGCGGATCCCGATCCCGCTGTTCGCGCCCGCCGTAAGCCGGAAGTCGAATCGCAGTACGAAGTCGGAAAACTGTTTGGCGTGGTAGCGTCCGCCGCCGGTCACCAATCCGTCTTTGACATGCACTCCCTTATCCCAACCGGACGCGTCGGCGTCGGTATGCAGGGGCATAAAGCCTTCTTCGGCGGAAGCCGCTGACAAAGATAGCAGGGCGGTAAACAATGATGTGTAGACAGAGAGATGGAAGCGTTTCATAGGGCTTGAGTGGTTTCGTGTTGCTCGTTTAAGGCGGTGCAACGATTCATCGATCAGGAGGGTTGGACAAGAGTATTTTGTCTGTACACAGCTAGGAATTTGCTTTTGGCGGAAGGGCTTTGAAGCCGCCTTTGGACCGGAAGGGAGGGGGTAGAAAGGGGGTGATACGTTTTTGCTAAGGCCCCGGCAGGAAGGCAGTGAAATGGAATTGGCAATGGGACAAAAGCGGTGGGCACCCCTTTCAATTGTTTGAATCGTGTTTTTTACTCAGCCTTTATTAATAGAGGCCTCAAGCTGATCGATTTGATAGCGATCGCACGTTGGAAGTGCAAGGTATTAGGCCCGCCGTCCGGGTGCGTCTGCGGCGAATCCGGATTACTACGCCTGAACTGCAAAGTGTTGGCCCCTTTCTTGAGTGCGAGCGTCACAGGGTCGGTGTCCTGCCACTTCCCGGCCGTGTAGGGTGACATCACCTTGCCCTCGGATTCCCCACCATTTACGGAGACATGGAGATTCTGGTTATAATTGACTGTTACGACCCGCGCAGACAATTCGTATGTTCCAGCTTCCGGAACGGTGATGCGGTATTTGAAACGGCTCCCTCCCTCGTTGAATTGTGCAGGTCCCGTCGGATCCTCCTTCGGACTATTCGCATAGTAATTCTTGACGTAAACGTCCGCAACTCGCTCAAAGACGTTGCCGCAGATGTCGTAGAGGCCCCACGGATTCGGCTTCTTCTGCCCCACCGGATGCACTTTTCCGCCGTCATTATCCTTGTACCAAGCATAGGCGCCAAGCTTCGCGGGGTCGTCGCCGAAGAACCACGCCGTTGTGCTGCCGGCACGACAGGCGTATTCCCATTCGGCCTCGGTCGGGAGTCGTACTTCCCGTCCGGTAATATCACAGACCTTCTGACAGAACTCCTTGGCCCTACCAACAGTGATTCCTCCGGGGGTTGTTGCCGGGTAATTCGGACCCCTGGGTGATTGACCTTTTTTGGATCCCATCATCGCATCGTATTGAGCCTGTGTCACTTCGTACTTACCTAGGTAGAAGCCCTTGGTTATGACGACCTTGTGTTTTGGCAACTCATAGCACCCAAATCTATTATCCCAGGTGTTTTCACCGCCCATCACAAATGTGCCCGGCTTGATGTAGACTAGCTCGAGTTCCACGCCATCGCCGAGTTTGAGAGTCAGTTCGGGCGAGACCTGATCGGCTTGGGGTGTCATCGCCGCACGGAAACCCCAGTTAGCGTAGGAGAAGTGGGCGGGGTTCTTGTTACCGTCTTTCATTCGCCAGCCGGATTTGCAGAACTTGGCTTCTTGTCCCGCCCCGCCCCCACGCACGATCGTTTTGCCGCCGCCACTTGGTGTTGCAAAACGCCCCATGAAGATCTGTAGACCACCAGCAAAGCTCTTCATCGGCGTGACGCATGGTGTGGCGTCGCGCGGTGTGCATGCGGCGGCCGGTATCAAAATGGTGCCGTCCTCGGCGTAGGTGATCTCCTTGTCGGCGGACGTGATCGGAGTGGCCGTAACTTTCTGCGCCAAGGTGGGTCCTATAGTTTCGTCAACGTATTCGCCGGGTGCTTCTTCAAGCTTTGTGGCTTTGGCCTCTTTTATGATTGCCCGTTGGCGACGGAGGGCCACGCCATTCCAGCCTTCGGGAGGGTCGGCGTGGTAGGTCCGATAGGTTCGTGCCTCTGCCATGACGTCGCCGATCCAGTAGGCTCGCTTGACTTGTAGGAACGCCTCACTGTTCTCACGAGCTTGCGTATATGCGCGGAACCAGAGGTCCTTGCTTCCCCAGACCGAACCGCTACCCCATCCCGGGCCCAAGTTGGGCCACCAGCCGTTCGGCGTCCAGCGGACCAGTGCACCATGTCTGGGGCTGGGACGAGCCGTGGCAGGGATGCCGAAGCTGCGAACAGCGAAACGGCCCATACCCGCGCGCCGGCCGCAGACCCCGCCGTTCATGATGATGTTCTGACCGGCATACTGCTCGGCCCTGTCTAACGTGACATGCCCTGAACCATACTTGACGCAGGTATTGACGATCACGGAGTAACGCACCGCGTCGGGCGCGCTGTAGATGTGGTCCGGCCGGAGGTTCCGCAGCATTTCACGACCCCAGGCTAGGTGCCCGTGCGGGTCGCCCCAACCGAACAAGAATTTAAGTTCCCAGACCGTGAATGTCCCGAACGCCGGGTCCAGCTCGCCGCCCAAGTACGCTTTTTCGTAGTCTAGGTATCGATTCTGCGCATCCTCCTTTACCGATGCAATGGTCTTTCCTTCCTCGATTTCCTCCGCAATCGTCCCCGCACGGTTTAGGCTGTAAGCCAGCGCCAGTCGCTGCAGCACGCCATCCTTTGCCTTCTCACTCGTATTCTGGAGGTGTGTGTAAATGCGCATCGCCTGGCCGTATTCTGCTTGTTTGCCTCTTCTCGCAGATCCGGCGCCGTCCGCCATCACCATCTGCTTCATCAGTTCGTCGTCAGCCAGGAGCCGTTTGACCAGCGCTGCTTCCTCCTTGCCCTGCTGGACGAACTCCGCCAGGCCTTTCGGTGTAGCCTCGTGCAGAACAACGTATTTCACGAGCTTTGCGTCCAGCGCGTCGCTCGTCAGGAATTTCTTCAGTCGGAGCGCTTCCGGGCTCCCGACCGTCTTTGCTTTTTCGAGTTCAATCTTTGGAACCTTGGCGGTCAGTTCTGCACGAAGCTGGTTGAGTATACCTGCGTATTGCACGACTAACTCGTCGGCCGGCTCCGCAGCAGATGCCAATGTTGAGTGTCCCGCCATACAGAACACCATCGCCGCCAGGAACAAAGTAATTCTACGCATAGTCTTGATTCTTCGATTCTCCATCATTACGGTCTTCGTCTTTCTGACAGAAGCGCCTGTTCGTTCATTGGACACTGCTAGGAAATTGCTTTCGGCTACGCCAGAATATCTTTCACGATTTTTCCGTGGACGTCGGTGAGGCGAAAGTCTCGGCCCTGGAAGCGGTAGGTGAGTTGTTCGTGGTCGAAGCCAAGGAGATGAAGGAGGGTCGCGTGGAGGTCGTGGACGTGGACTTTGCCATCGACGACGCCGAAGCCGAGTTCGTCGCTTTGGCCGTGAATGTAGCCGCTCTTTAATCCGGCTCCGGCCATCCACATGGTGAAGGCGTCGATGTGGTGATCGCGGCCGACCGTCTTTCGGTTTTCACCCATGGGAGTGCGACCGAATTCGCCACCCCAGATGACGATGGTGTCTTCTAACATTCCGCGTTCCTTGAGATCGAGGACGAGGGCGGCGCTGGCTTGGTCGACGTCTTTGCAGACTTTTTCAAAGTCGCTGTTGAGGTTTTCGCCGGGGCCGCCGTGACTGTCCCAGTTGGTGTGGTAAAGTTGCACGAAGCGGGAGCCTCGCTCAACGAGACGGCGGGCGAGGAGGCAGTTGGAAGCGAAAGATGATTCGCCGGGTTTCACGCCGTAGCTATCGAGAATACTTTTGGATTCGCCGGAGAGATCCATGAGCTCGGGAGCGCTGGTCTGCATGCGGTAGGCCATTTCGTAGGCGTTGAGGCGGGTAAGGATTTCGGGATCGCCGGTTTCCTTGAGGCGCTCGCGGTTGAGGGCACCGACAGTGTCGTAGAAACTTCGTTCGCGTTCGCGGGTGATCCCTTTGGGACTGCGAAGGTGGAGGATGGGATCGCCTTTGCCCCGGAAGGGGACGCCTTGAAAAGAGGTCGGGAGGAAGCCGCTGGCCCAGAGAGAATTCCCGGCGCGCGGTCCACGGGGGCCGCTTTGGAGGACGACGAAGCCGGGGAGGTTTTCCGATTCGCTGCCAAGACCGTAGGTGATCCATGAGCCCATGCTGGGACGGCCGGGGGCCTGGAAGCCGGTGTTCATGAAGAGCTTGGCGGGGCCGTGGTTGAAGACGTCGGTGGTCATGCCGCGAAGCCAGACAACTTCGTCCACGATTTTGCGGTGGTATGGAAAAAGTTCGCTGAGTGACATGCCGCATTCTCCGTAGCGGCCGAACTTGCGCTCGCTGGCGAGGAGCGTTTCGTTACCTTTGAGGAAGGCGAAGCGCTTGCCTTCCATGAGGCTTTTGGGCGGAGTCTTGCCGTGGTATTCGCGGAGCTTGGGTTTGTCTTCGAAGAGGTCGAGTTGGCTCGGCGCTCCGGCCATGTGGAGGAAGATGACGTTCTTGGCCTTCGCTGGAAGAGGAGGCTTGCGGGCACTCATCGGGTTGGCTGGATCGATGACGGGAAGCTGACCGGCCTGCAGTTGCCCGAGCATGGAATTGATGGCGATGGTGCCGAGGCCCACTCCGCAGTCGCGGAAGAAGTGCCGGCGGGTGCGCTCGGCGAGCCAGCGTTGTTCGAAGTCGTTCATGGGTTACTCGCGGGTGATGAAGTTGTCGGTATTGAGGATGGCGCGGGTGAGGCCAACGAGGGCGGCGGCTTCGGCAGGCGGGACTTGTGAAGAAAGGAGATCGTCGGAGAGCAAGGCGCGCGCGGCGTCTTCGTCTTTAGAGAAGTCACTGACCTGTTGGCGGAGGTAGCTGGAGAGAATGGAGAGTTCTTCAACGCTGGGTTCCCGACAGAGGGCGAGTTGGAAGGCGTGGCGGATTTTGGGTTCAAGTGCTCCGGGTGAATCGCGAAGAAGTCGGGCGGCAAGGCCTTGGGAAATTTCGAGGAAGGCGGGGTCGTTCGCGATGGTGAGGGCCTGCAGGGGAGTGTTGGAACGAACGCGGTGAGTGCAAACGGTTTGGAAGTCGGGGGCATCGAAAGTGGAGAGAAGCGGGTAGGGCGCGCTGCGATAAAAGAAGGTGTACATCGCGCGGCGGTAGCGATCGGGTCCGGTACTGGTGCGCCAGCTTTTGCGGTTTTGGGTGAAGGCGTAGATGCCATCGGGTTGGGGAGGGTAGACCCCGGGTCCACCGATGGTGGGAGTGAAAAGGCCGCTTGCGCTGAGAGCGGCGTCGCGGATGATTTCAGCGTCGAGGCGAAGGCGGCTTTGGCGGGCGAGAAGGAGATTGCGTGGATCGAGATCAGCGAGGTCGGGGCGGGCTTTGGATGAGCGACGATAGGTTTCGCTGGTAACGATGAGGCGGTGCAGTTTTTTCATGGACCAACCATCTTCGATGAAACGGCTGGCGAGATTGTCGAGGAGATCGGGATGGGTGGGAGGCGAGCCTTGCGTTCCAAAATCTTCTTCGGTCTCAACGAGACCACGCCCGAAGTAGCGCATCCAGGTCCGGTTGACAGTGACGCGGGGTGTAAGCGGGTTGGCGGGATCGACAAGCCACTTGGCGAGGTCGAGACGATTACGGCGCGAGGTGGGATCGGGAAGGGCGGGTTTGACTTTGGAAAGAATGCCGGGCGTGAGTTCTCCGAGGTCTTTGTTGGGCCGGGTGAAGTCACCGCGAGTGAGGAGGTAAGTGGTGCGCGGCTTGGCCAGTTCCTTCATCACCATGAGCTTTCCGGTGCGAGGTTTGACTTCGCCGGGGGATTTTCCCTTCGGGATGGGAGGGGCGGTGGCGGAGAGGTCGATGGCGAAGCGGCCGACGAGATAGTTGTCGTTGAGGTTGTGTTCCATGCGAACAAGGAGAGGCTTGCCTTTGGTGGCGATTGGTTTGTCGAAAAGGAAAGTGACTTCGTGTTCGGAATTCATTTTGGCCTTCTGTCCGCGAACGACATTGATGGCCCAGCCGGAGCCCTTGTCCCGGTTGATGATGGCGGAGGCGGGAAAGCCGGGTTGCTCGTGGTCGGCGAAGGCGGCAGTGAGGCGGATGGGTTTTCCGTCGACTTTGACACTCAGGTTGGTGAGGACGAAATTGCCATTGCTCGCGGTGCCGGGGCCGTTTTTGGGCAGGGATTTGTCAGGGAGAACGCGAAGGCGGAGAGCGGCAACGGTTTTAAGTTTTGAGGAGATTTTGAGATCGTAAGCCTCCTTGGGTTTGGCGGATTTTCCGACGAGAAGTGAATTGTTCTTCAGGAGTTTTAAGGGAGCGCCGGAGGAAGTACGATGTTGATCGTAGGAAACAGGGAGCCATTTGAAGGGTTGGCTTGAACCGGTCTTCGGCGGGGCGGGTGGTTTGGGAGCATTCCCGAGGATCTCAAATTGTTTAACCTCCACGGTTGGGCCGGTGCCATTGGCGTCTTCGGTGTTGTTGAAGAAGGCGAAGAGCTCGTAATACTCGCGATGCGTGATGGGATCGAACTTGTGAGTGTGGCATTGGGCGCAGCCGACGGTGAGGCCTAGCCAAACCGCGCCGGTGGTGTTGACGCGATCGATGACGGACTCGACACGGAATTGTTCACGGTCCGATCCGCCTTCCTGGTTGATGAGGGTATTGCGATGGAAGGCCGAGGCGATGTGTTGTGACTTGGTGCGGTTGGGCAGGAGGTCGCCGGCAAGTTGTTCGATGGTGAACTGGTTGAAGGGAAGGTCGTCGTTGATCGCTTTGATGACCCAGTCGCGGTATGGCCACATGTCGCGCCCGCCATCGACCGAGTAGCCGTGGGAGTCAGCGTAGCGGGCTTGGTCGAGCCAGTGGCGTCCCCAGCGTTCACCGTAGTGGGGGCTGGTGAGGAGTCGATCGACGAGTTTGGTCCAGGCGTCGGGGCTCTTGTCGTTGAGGAAGGCTTTGGTTTCTTCGGGAGTGGGAAGGAGCCCGGTGAGGTCGAGTGAGAGCCGACGAATGAGGGTGGCCCGATCGGCGGCGGGTGAAGGTGAGACGTCGAGTTTTGTGAGCGAGGTGTTGACGTAATAGTCGATGGGATTGCCGTGCCACGAAGCGGGTGGGGTGGTCTTGGCGAGAGGTTCGAAGGACCAGTGACCCTGGTAGGGAGCCCCTTGCTCGATCCAGCGGCGAAAGAGGGCGACCTCGGACTTGGTGAGACTTTCTTTTTTGGCATGCTGCGGTGGCATGGCCTCATCGCCGGTGGCTTCGGCGACGCGATAGATTATTTCGCTATCATCTGGTTTGCCGGGAACGACTGCGGAGAAGCCATCGTGGTCTTCGAGGGCGCCTTCCCGAGTGTCGAGGCGGAGGTCGCCTTCGCGTGTTTTTTCGTCGGGGCCGTGGCAGAAGAAGCACTTGTTGGAAAGGATGGGCCGGATGTCGCGGTTGAAGACCACTTCTTGTGAAAAAGTGACTGAGATCAGTGCGAAGGTGAGAAAAAGAGAGAGGCGCGCCATTTACAGTGAT
>JAQWSX010000084.1 GCA_029242935.1 Akkermansiaceae bacterium | reverse complement strand
CTCACTTGCGAGGGAAGACTCGGCCACGCGGACCGCATTGGTGCGAACGAGTGAGCTTGAATCAGCCATCGCAGCAGCGATAAGTTTCGGGTTGGCCTTGCCCATCCCCTCCAGAGTCCACAGGGCGTGGAGACGGCCGAGCTCGCTTTTGTTTTCTCGAACATGTTTCTCAAGCAGAGGGATGACGGAGTCGCGGTCTGTTCTTAGGATAATGAGCTTCTGTGCGGTGTCACGCCACCAGCCATTGGGGTGGGAGAGATGGGAAACGAGTTCCTCCGTCGTTTCGTCGAGCATGCGTGGTTGCTTGTCCGGGCGAAAAGTATCGTGAGTCAGGCGGTAGATGCGTCCCTGTTGAACGTTTTTGTGGATACCCCACTTGTCGATCACACCGCGAAGATAAGAACCCGGACGGGTCCAATTCCCTTGCTGAATGATACCTCGATGCATGTCTATGACCATCATGGCTCCATCGGGAGAGGTTGTGGCCCAGAGCGGGCGAAAGTTGATGTCACGGGTGCGGATAAATTCTGTTCCGGGATACGCGTTGGTGAGAACGGTGCGGCCGTCTTTGCGGGTTACCTTGGCACGGCGGATGAGTCTACCAACTGGCTCGGGGATGATGAGATCACCCTTGAGATCAGCAGGGAGGCGGTCACCACGGTAGATTCCTTGCCCGGCACATCCGGTGAAGTTGTTAAGGCCTCCCCGCTTGTTGACGCGGCGTCTTCCGCCCTGCACGTCCGGCACGTCGGCAATGGGGAAAACTTCTCGGAAGCCGTTTGCTTCCTGGCCGGGCAGATCGAGGGCGCCGTAGGCAATGGGTTGCTGAAAGTAGAAGGCAGGTTTCTCTCCACCGGCAGCGGAGTAATAGTTGCGGCCTGCGTCGTCCATGCCGATGCCCCACTGACCACCACCTCGGGGAAGTTGCTCCACTTCAAGTTTTCCGTCGGTGAAACGGTAGCGCTTGTTTTCGTAGGTGATGTAGATCCAGTTATCGAGGTTCCAAATTAGGCCAGAGGGTTGGTGTTCCATGTTGCCGCCGCGTCGCCCTCCTTCGTAGACTTTGATCTTTTCATCGGCGACCCCATCATTGTCGGTATCACGATAGGTCCAGAGGTCGAGGGTGTTAGTGATGTGAACCATGATACGGTCATCGAGGGGCAGAACAGCGCGGGGCAGCAGGAGGTTGTCAATGAAGATGGAGTGCTTGTCATAGACGCCATCACCGGTGGTGTCCTCGTGGCGGGAAATTCGGGATTTAGGTGTCTGCTCGCCCGCGGCGTCCGCGTCCTGCATGTAAGTGCGCATTTCGACGACGTAAAGGGCTCCGTTTCCGTCCCAGGCCATCGCGACAGGTTCATGGATGTCCGGGTTACTGAGAACTAGGTCGAGAGCGTAACCGTCTTGGAGCTCGATCGATTTGTGAGCTTCTTCAATGGAAAGAAACCCTTCTTGGTAGACGGTATCGCCGGGCTCAGCGAGAAGGGGGACTGTGAGGAAAAGGGGTAATAATCGCTTCATAGTTAAGTGGTATCTGTAGCGAACGGAGCCTCGGCAGGGAAAGTTTCTTTTTTTGGCGATTTTTTCGATTTATTCCTTCAGCTGGTGCCGGACAGCTCCCTTTTTTAATTTTCATATTGCGCCCCTCTACGCTGTGTTTTCTGCGGTCAGGGTAATTTTTCTTTTTTATCGCGCAGTCGCTAAGCGAGTAGGTCTTTGATGACATGGCCGTGAACGTCGGTAAGGCGGAAGTCGCGACCGGCGTGTCGAAAAGTAAGGCGTTCGTGATCGAAGCCAAGAAGGTGCAAGAGGGTAGCCTGAAGGTCGTGGACATGGACTTTGTCTTTCGTGATGTGAAAGCCGAAATCGTCTGTCTCGCCGTAAGTTCCGGGTTTGGTGCCGCCACCTGCCATGAGGGTGGTGAAAGCTTGGGGGTGGTGATCACGACCAGCTTTACGTCCAAGAGCGGGATTGGTTTCGACCATCGGAGTGCGACCGAATTCTCCGCCCCAAACGACCAGTGTTTCATCAAGGAGGCCGTGGCGCTTGAGGTCTTGAATGAGAGCGGCGGTTGCTTGGGCGGTTTGTTTGCAGTTGTTCTCTGTTGAGCCTTTTACGTTGGAATGGGCGTCCCACCCCGAGTGGTAAATGTTAATGAAACGAACTCCTCGCTGGACCATGCGTCGGGCGAGGAGACAGGCGCGGGCGAAAGAGTGTTCGTCACGATCACAGCCGTAAAGGTTGATGGTTTCTTCTGATTCTTCTTTGAGATCCATCAACTCTGGAGCCGAGCTCTGAAGGCGCGCCGCCATTTCATAGGATGCCATTCTGGTGGCGATTTCCTCGTCGTTGATTAAAGCGTGCCGTTTGGCGTTGATTTGATTAACGAGCTTGAAGGTGTCTTTTTGCAGGTCGTTCGATATTCCGTCCGGAGTTGAGACGTTGAGGATGGGATCTTTGCCCTTGCGGAATTGAACCCCGGTGTAGGTGGTGGGGAGGAAACCGGATGACCACAGGGCGGAACCGCCGGAGAGCCCGCCGCCGGTGGACATGACCACGAATGCGGGAAGGTCGTCAGTTTTAGAACCTAATCCGTAGAGGGTCCATGAACCAAGGCAGGGTCGACCAGGTTGAGAGAAACCGGAGTTCAGAAAGAGCTGAGCGGGGGCGTGGTTGAATTGATCGGTGGTGCAGGATTTGATGATACACAGATCATCGGCAACAGCTCCGAGAGGAGCAAGAGGTGAGCCAAGAGTGGCTCGGGTTTCCCCGTATTGTTTGAATTTGAATTGTGGTCCAAGGACCGCGGCATCGGGTTGAATGAAGGCGTAGCGTTGATCTCCGATTATGGATTTGGGGAGAGGCGATCCTTCCAATTTTGAAAGTTGGGGCTTTGGGTCGAAGAGTTCGAGTTGAGAGGGAGCGCCAGCCATGAAGAGATGAATAACGGCTTTAGCCTTGGGCTTGGAGTGGGCGGGTCTTGGTTCGAGGGAACGACCGCCCAAGTTGTTCGTGAGAAGGGAGGCGGCGGCGATCTTACCAAGACCAACTCCACATTCACCAAGGAAGTAGCGGCGGGATATCAATGATTGATTCATGGGTTGATCTTAGTTTTTGGTAACGGATTCATCCAAGGAGAGGATGGCACGGGTGAGGGCCTTCCAGGATTGGTGTTTCTCATGGAAGGAGGAGAAAAGTTGTAACTCTTGAGATTCAGGAGGCCGGGTCAAGAGCCGGCGGAAGGCAAGAGTGATTTTTTCTTCGATGCTTCCTTTGCTCTTTTCGATAAGTTGAGCGTAATGGTTGGCAATTTCAATGAACATAGGATCATTCATTAACGTGAGAGCTTGTAGCGGGGTGTTTGAACGGTCACGGCGGGCGATGCAGGCTTCGCCGGAGCTTGCGTCAAATGTCGTGAACATGGCAAAGGGAGCGGTGCGCTTTTGATAAGTGTAGATACTGCGGCGAAAACGGTCTTCTCCTTGGCTGGGTTTCCATTTAGGGCTCCCATAAGCGACCTCGCTGACGCCGGACGGTTGGGGCGGACGGACTGGGTGGCCGAACATTTTGGAGCCAAGCAATCCAGAGGCGTGCAGGGCTGAGTCGCGGATAATTTCTGCTTCGAGACGTTGGCGGAGAAAGTGTGGTGCACTGCTTGATTCGATGATTGACTGTTGCTGGTAGGCTGCGGAGGTGACAATGAGTTGGTGAAGTTTTTTGAGCGACCAATTTTGCTCCATGAAAGTCACGGCGAGATGATCGAGAAGGGCTGGGTTGGTGGGTAGCTTACCTTGCATTCCGAAGTCATCGACGGTTGAGACAATTCCTTCGCCAAAAAAGGCTGCCCAGTGACGGTTGACCACGACGCGGGCGGTGAGCGGGTTCTCGGGCGAAACGAGCCAGCGGGCGAGCGCTAGGCGATCCTTGGGGAATTCTCTTCCTTCGGAGAAGATCGCGTTGGGGAGTCTGGGGGTGACGACATCTTTTGGCTGGGTGTACTCACCGCGATGACGGATGTGGGTCGGACGGATGTGGTCGCTAGGACGCTCTTTCATGACGAGGGTTTGATCTCGTTTAGTCGCCTTTCGAAGCGCCTTGATTTGATCAGCCTGTTTTTTGACTTCGGAAGCTCCGAGAAGAAAGTCTTGTAGACTACCTTGATGAGCGATTGCTTTAATTTTAGATTGTTCTGACCCAGAGATGCGGAATTTTCCAAGCGTCGAGGCGAAGTGTCGCCCGAAGTGCATCTTGATTTCGAAAGGAGTTCCGGGTGGGATGGCTTCAGCAAGATTGAAGACGGCGGTTTGGTTGGTGCCGATATGGTTTTTTAAGGACCACCCAGATTGAATGTCACCGTCGATGGCGGCTGAAGCAGCGGCATTACCCTGACCATATTGTGCTGCAAAAGCGGTTTCGGATGAACCTGAAAAAACGAGAGCCTTGTCTGTTTTGACTTGGAATTCAGACATGAAGAAGTCGCCTTTTCGGCCTTCATAATAAGTCATGCCGGGGCCGTTCTCGGGAAGGCGTTCGTCGGTGAGCGCTTCGAGACGAATCGAATGAACGGGTTGGTCGGAGGCAGGGAAAGTGAGGGTGAAGATATCGTGTTTGGAAATATCCCCGGCTGCAAAGATTACGCCGTCTTCTTCGGCCGTAAGGTAGGGAGAGTTTGTCTCGAACTTTGAGGGTGTGAGAATTTTCCAGGGTGCGAGGTCGGGTTTGATTTTAGCGAGCCATTCTTGATAATCTTTTTTTAATTCTTCTTTGGGGTCGCCGCCTGATGTGGTGGTTTCGCCGAGGGATATTTGGAACGATCCTATGGTATGTTTGCTTCCGTGGTCTTGGCGTAAGGTGATCGTGAAGCAGGTTCCGGAAGGATGTGAGATCGGCTTGGAAAATTGAAAATCAGCTTGATGGTTTTTCTTAATCGGCTTGTCAGCACGATGGATGGCCCAGCCTGTAGACCGGTCGCCATCGATGGCGTTTTCGATAGGGAATCCATCTTGCTCAATACTTGCTGCAGGATTGTGAAGGATGATCTTGACGGGCTTGGTAGACCCATCGAGAGGGGCGGCGGTGACTTCGATCTCGGAAAGGACGAAGTTTCCATGCTCGGTTCGTCCCGGGCCGTTGCCATTCAGTGTGAAGGTTTTGAGCCTAAGGGCAGCGATATTGGGTTGCTGGGTTTTGATCGTGACATTATAGGTGTCTCGATCCGGGACCTCTCCGGAGGGGGTGATAAAGATTTTCTCGATACTCAGCTTGGCGTTTTTCGCTTCTGCTGATTTTACAATGGATGGCTTGAAGTTGATTATTCCTGGCGGAGAAGGCCAGTGATCCGGTAGCTTGGCGAGAAGTTGTTCGGCTTTGGCTAGGTTGGCTTCTTCTTTTTTGGCAAGTGTTGAATTTGGAATACGATAGTCAGGCTCAAGTGTGTTATTGAAGTAGGCCATCAGACCGTAGTAATCGTGGTGGGTGATGGGATCATACTTATGGGTGTGACATTGGGCGCAGCCGGTGGTGAGACCTAGCCAGGTGGTTCCCATGGTGGCGACACGGTCGGTCATAGCGTGAAACCGGAATTCGAGTGGGTCAATACCACCTTCCTCGTTGAGCATGGTGTTGCGGTGGAATCCGGTGGCAATGATTTGCTCCGGAGTTGCGTTCGGAAGCATGTCGCCTGCGAGTTGTTCGATGGTGAACTGATCGAATGGTTTTCCGGCATTGAACGACTTAATGACATAGTCTCGGTAGGGCCAGATAGAACGGTCGCGGTCTTTTTCGTATCCGTTAGTGTCGGCATAGCGGGCGAGGTCAAGCCACCGTCGGGCCCAGCGTTCGCCATAGCGAGGGGACTTCAAGAGGTCGTTGACAATTGCGGCGTATGCTTCAGGTGAGGGGTCGGAGGCAAATTGGTCTGCAACTTTGATAGAGGGGGGCAGGCCGATGAGGTCGAGATGGACACGCCGGATTAAGGTGTAGGGGTCGGCTTTTTTTGCGAGAGGCTCTTGGTGGAGGTGATCGATTGGATGTTTTCCAGAGGCGATCTGAGACTTTTTGGGTTTCACAAAAGCCCAGTGTTTTTCGTATTTTGAACCCTCTTTGATCCAGCGTTTAAGGAGATCGATTTCTGCGTCGGAAAGAGTTTTGTTGGTTTCAGGGGGCGGCATAATCTCTTCTGGATCCGTGGAAACGATTCGAGAGGCGATCTCTTCCCAAGCTTGATCATTTGCAACGTCCAATCGAAGTCCGGCTTTTCTCAGAGACTTGCCCTTATCGTCCTTCGCATCATCCGGGCCATGGCATTTGAAGCAGTTGGCCGAGAGGATAGGGCGGATGTCTTTTGAGAAAGAAATCGTCTCAGATTCTTCAGCCGAAAAGCTATCTGATACGTCCAGAAAAGATGCGACCAGAATGAGTTTGGTGATGCGAGGGGCAAGTTCCATTGCTATGCCAGCTTACGGCTAAGTTCCTGAAAATCTTCCGGAGAATGAGAAGTCGGAGGATAAATTCGTTGGGGCGCGATTCAGTTTGGAATGAGTGGAGACTTTCGCTCTTTTTTGGAATGGCGGGAATCAACTTTTTGATACGGGGAATCCACGAATCGAACTAAGGGCTGAGCGGGCCATGTGTCTAGGCGGGCGCAAAAAAGCTTGGGAACCGCCGCTGGTGAAGACAAGACCGCTCTGTCAATCAATTGGCCTTGTCCTCCAGAACCATCAATTCGATTGATTTGAACTGAATGGGAGCGGTCTCAGCCTGAATAGATATGTAGCCGTTGGTGAGAGGGGACCCATCGTTCAGTTGGGTTTTGTCGTATTTGCAGACCACCTTTCCTTCGGCGATGTGTTTGAACTGATCACCTCGGACTTCGATTTCGACGGTCACCCACTGGTCGCCATGGAAAGTCGGTCCCTTGGTGTTGATGACGTGCGCCTTTGTCAACTTTCCATTCCAATGAAGGTGGGTGCCGGGAGTGCAAATGTTGAGTGTTCCTCTATCCCCTTTACCAAAACCTCCGAGTAATTGGACCTCAACTGAGTTTGGGAAATCCTGATTCTTCTTGATCGTTTTTGGGTCCTGACAATGAAGCATGAAGCCGTTGTTTCGGTTGGCCCAGCCGGGGCCACCATTGACCTGTTTTCCGATGAAGCGGTAGGTTCCTCGGATTTTGTAATTCGAGTAGGGAGTTTTGTAATAAAGGTGTCCAAACTCACCATTAAACTTCTCCCACTTTGAGTAGTCGATTGTGAGGAGGCCTTCTTTGACCTGAAAGGTGTCTTTGTAATTCACGCCAAGGTCTGAGCCTGAAAACTTTGGGGTCCAGCCGTCGAGATTTTTTCCATTGAAGAGTGAAATCCAGCTCCCTTGGTCAGCCTTAGCTTTTGTTTTCTCAGCAGTTTCCTCGCCGAAGGAGATACCGAAGGACAAGAGGGCGGCAAAAATCTGGATTCTTTTCATCTCGCCGAGGCTAGGGAGCTAAGCTCGCTGATGCAATGGGCAATGCGGATTTCAAGCCGTTCGTCTGGCGACCTTGCGGCGCACGATGGGATAGAGGCAAATGCTGGTGATGATAATCAGCGAGCCAAGGTAGAATCCCGGGTTGAGATTTTTATGTTCCTGAAAAAAGAGAGCGGCGAGGGCAATTCCGTAAACCGGTTCTAAATTGTTGGCAAAGTTAATGGTAAAGACGCTCATTCGCTTTAGGAGTTCGACGTATTGCGAGTAAGCGACCACGGTGCAAAAGACAGCTAAAATCATGATCCAAAGCCAGTCCAGTGAACCCTCGGGGATTGGGATTGAGCCATTCTTCAGGAGAAGAAATAGGCTCGCGAAGAAGGAGGCCCCCAGCATTTCATAAAAGGTGATGACATAGTGGTGGGCTTTTTCGATGTGGAAGCTGTTAATTACCGAGAAGACAGCGGCGAGAAAGGCCGAGAAGATCGCAATGAGGAAGCCGTTACTGTATTCGAGCTCGCTCCGGTAAATGATGGAGACGCCAATGACAGTGACTGAACCAAAAAGCATATCAACTGGGCGAAACTTTCGACCCTTAATAATGAGAGGCTCCAGGATGGCGGTCCAAAGAGAAAGAGTCGCCACTCCAATCATGCAGATTGAAACATTGGCGACTTTGACTGCGAGAAAGAAGGTGATCCAATGGCCGCTTATAACAAACCCGGTGGCAATAAAAATGAGAGCGTTTCTAACGCTCACTCGGATTCGGTGCCGAAGCCAGAGAAGGATACAAGAGGCCGCTAAACCGGTACGCCATGCTACAATTCCCAGAGCGGGGAGTGTAAGTAATTCTCCAAGGACTGCCGTGAATCCCCAAAGGATAACGATGACCTGGAGTTTCAGATGGTCACGTAGCATAGAAGCGGGGTTTGATTTTGCGAGTGTCCTGTCTTTTCTGAAGCGCAAGGTGGTCGCTAGAGGTTGTCTCCCTCGAGTTGATGTCCGGCCATAGTCCCAACTTTCGCATAAAGTTCGATCATCTGGCGACTGGACTCGAGAAGGTCATTGGTGAGGGTGACCAAGTTGGGCTCAAACAAGAGCAGGGTCGAGGAACCGCCGAAGGCGAAATATCCCTTTTCAGCGCCTTTGGAGACCTCTTGGCCTGGAGTGAAGGTTTGGTGGATCGAGCCCACGCAGGTTGCGCCGATTTCCATACAGATCACGGTGCCGAAATCTTTGGTCACGAGCTCGGTGACAGTTCGCTTGTTTTCCCAGAGGTAGGAGAGTTTCTGGCGAAGTGCGAGTGGGGAGACTGAAAAGAGCGGGCCGTTAAGGGTGCGGGTTTCTCCAGGGGTGCCGGCACAGGGGAAGTGGAAGCGATGGTAATCAACCGGGCAGAGGCGCGAGAGTAAAAGGGGGGCGTCTTGGTATTTTTTTGCGAGCTCGTCCGAACCAAGTAGCCCGGATACGCTAAATTTTTGCCCTTTTACGAAGACCGATTCAATTTCACTCGCTTTTTCGAAGCCCAAATGACGGCCATCGGCAGGCAAAACGATAGGTGTTTCGTCGATTAGCCGGGCTCCGGGTTTGAGTTTCCGATAAAAAAAATCGTTAAATGAAGTAAATTTATCCGGCGATTTCTCAAAGTCTTCCGCATCGAGGCCGTAAGTTTCTAAAAAAGGGGCGATTTTTTCGGTAGTTTTGGGCTTATCCATACGATTTCCATACCACTTCGAAAAGAAGGGGCGCTTCACGAAGCTATGTAGGGCAAGCTTTCCAAGCGGATTACCGTAGGCCCAGCGGAGAAATCCTTCGCCGTAAACTTGTTCGGTTTCCATTTCGCCCGTTTCACGATTGAGGTACTTGATTGGTTCCACACCACCACAATGGCGACGAATCAGGAATTTGAAATTTGAAATTTCATCCTGAGCCATTACGTCTTCTTCAGCCATGCGAATTGTCCTAATCGTGACTGCTGCGATCTTACTCACAGGTTGTCGAAAACCTGCGTCATCTATCCATGTGACGGAAACCCGCCGCCTGACTTTGCACGACAAGGTTTATCCTGGTGATTACAAGGACGCCCCTCCAATCGGTTGGCGTCGACTTCCGGGCACCCAGTTTCGCCTCATCAATTACGTGGCAGGTGA
>JAQWSX010000079.1 GCA_029242935.1 Akkermansiaceae bacterium | reverse complement strand
CCTTATTATTTCTGTAAGCGGCCTGAAACGTTTAAGTTTTGCAACGGATGTCCTTGAAATTTTGCCTGATGGAATTCCCGAGGTAGAAGCCCTACAGGTCTTTCGGGAATACTTTGATGATGATCATCGGGTGATTCTTCTGCTAAAGCATGACGATGAAATTTTCGAGGAGGATGTTGCGAAATTGGCTGATCATCTAAAGAAGAGCCTCCCGAAAGCTCGAATTCAGTATCGTAATCGCTTTGACGACGACCCAAAAAGTTTCGCTAAAAGTCTCGCTAGGCTTTGGGCTGACTCTGACCCAACCCAAGTTCAGAAATTTACAGATAGATTGAGGGACCCTGCACAAATTCAGGCCCTATTAGCGGAGTCCAAAGACAAGGTGGCTCTTTCCCTAGATCAGGGCGAAGCAACGATGGCTGCTTATGATCCTCTGGGCTTTTTGACCCACCCAACGATGAATCAATTACAAGGTAACAGTTTCGATTATCAAAGCGAAGATGGCCGGTTTTGGTTGGTCATGATTGCAAATACGGATCTCGGCCTAGAATATCGAGAACATGCGAAGTGGGTGAATCAAATTCGTGAATCCACCAATAATTGGATCCCGGAAGGATTCACCTACACGCTGACAGGTGGGCCGGTTTTTAGTGCTGAAATAGGTTCGGGAATGGAAAAAGACATGTCGGGGACTATAACTATTACTTCAATTATTGTTGGAATCTTGTTCCTTTTGACTCAACGAAGTTTTGTCCAATTGTTGGTTTTGGGAGCGATCCTCGGGCTGGTCTTTCTCATTACTCTTGGCTTGGCTGGCTGGATTTATGGGACTTTGAATCTGGTGAGTGTTGGGTTTGCCGCAATTCTTCTCGGACTGGTGATTGATTACGGTGTGGTCATTGCTCGTGAGTCCTCAGCCGGGCAGTCCCCCACATCCTTGCGGCGTGAGATGGCTCCGGGGATTCTTTGGGCGGCTTTAACCACCGCGGTTGTTTTTGGAATCCTCATGTTGAGCACCTTTAAGGGGGTTCAGCAATTGGGTGGAGTAGTACTTATAGGGCTGGTAGTGGGGGCAGTGATCTGTCTGTGGTTGATGCCCCTGGCTCTCCAAAGATTTCCTAGAAAACAGCCCTGTCAGTTACTCAGACCGCCATTTCCAGGGGTGAAATTGGCGTTGGCTTTTCTCGGGATATTACTGATTGGGTCAATCGGTGTGTTTGTGTCTCTTGGACAGCCTGAAATCGAGTTTGACGTATCAATGGTCGAGCCCGAGGTGAGTGAAGCTGCGCAAACATTGGAAATTATGCAAAATCAATTCCCCGCCTTTTCGAGGCGGAATTTGTCATTGGTTGCGAAGGGAGAAACAGTGGATGAAGTGCGGAATTCCCTTAAGGTTGCAGAAGAAAAAATTGATAAACTTAAGGAATCGGGGTTGATCACAAGATCCGAGTGGCCCGTTGAGGTTTTGCCGAACCGTGAGGCACGTATGATTAATGCTGAAGTGTGGAATGAGATTGCAAAGAACTCTCAAACTATTCTTGCTGAGATGGAGAGAGCGGGTTTCAACGAAAAAGGAAGAGCCTTAGATTCTCTAGTGCTGAAGAGTTTTGCGGATATTTCTGATGAACTTGATCCCTTTGCCCGAACGTTTTACCATGAGGATGGTTTTTTCTCGGGTCGTATTCAGTTGAAGGAAATTGTGACTGCTGAAACCGCCAAGGAATTACAGGTTTTAAACACAGACGATGTGACGGTTTCTGGTTGGGAGATGTTACGATTACTTCTTTTGAAGCGAGTCAAAGATGATCTATACCTTCTTTTTATTCCGGCAACTTTGGTCCTTCTAGTGGCGTTGATCTTGGTTTTCCGGTCGTGGAAGGACGCGGTTTTAACTGCAGGTGTTCTTGTGACTGTGCTGCTATTGGTAAATGCCTTGGTCGTAGTTGCAGGGAAGCCCTGGAATTTTCTTAGTAGCATGGCGATCCCTCTCATTGTGGGGACTGGAATCGATTATAGTATCCACCTGATTTTTGCCTTAAGAAGAAGTAAAGGTGACCTTGTTAAGGTCTGGAATGGAGTAGGAAAGGGAATCTTTTTCTGTGGGCTCTCGACCGTAGTGGGGTTTGGTTCACTTTGTTTTGCCTCGAATGAAACCCTGCAATCGATGGGATTCTTCTGCGGAATCGGGGTCTTACTAACGATGACTCTGAGCGTGATCGTAGTGCCAACCCTCTGGGTTTGGGGGCACCGCGACTGCTAGGAATTATCTACCGGTGTTAGAGGAGATTCTGCTGGCTAATTAAAAAGCGCTTACCACGAGGCGGAAGTAGATTTTATCACGATTGGATGTAGGGATATCGCTGAGTAAATTTACTGTGAATGTCCCATCTTGATTTTCGATCGCTGCGCCATCTGGGCTTAGGTCTCCGGCCGGTAGCCAATTCACCAAATCAGTGGATTTCTCAACCTGATAGCGAACTTGCCCACCGACGATACGCTGACGATGGCTGAAGCCAATGAGATCACCATTCCTGATCAAAGCTGGAGTCACATTGGGATTTAGATCGCGACCCAGAGCATAAGCCATGAGGTTTGTAAGCCCTGAATTTTCATATTCGGCATTGGGGTCAGTGAGCCCGTTGGTTGACATCCACGTCGTGAAGTCGGCATCGGAACCAATCAGCATGGTGTAATCAAAACTCGCTTCGAGGGACTGTTTTATTTCCGTTGAGGCGAAGAGACCGCCGGTGCTGAAGGTAGTTCCTTCCGGCAGGGTGATCTGGTTAACTTGTGTTGGGCTTCCATCATTTAACCAGTAGAAGTTGAGAAGGTTACCTTTACGTTCAAGCCGAATCACAGCTAGATCTGAATTAAGGGCAGGCACGGTGGTCATCGTTTCAGAGGTGCCTGAAGGGTTCACGCGAATTGAGGCAATGCTGTCTCCGTCCTTAAATCCGATACCATAGCGGAAAGCTCTCTCTCCTTGTTGAGCTTCGACAAGCAAGCCGGCGTAAAATTCGCCGAATTGTACTTTCTCGAGTTTGATCTCGGTCTCGAGAGCCCAATCTCCTTCGGGAAGCTGTCGTTTTACCCAGGGGTGAAGGACGTCATCAAGACTTGGAGCACCATTGCCAGAGGGGTTAGCGGCAATGTCAACTCGTGCCCCAAAGACTAGATCGCTACTCCCTGAGCTTGAATTGTGCACTTCGGCAGCGAAGACGTTTGTTCCGCTCACAATTGCAGAAGAGACGTCGAGGACCAAAACGTCTTCGGCAATCACATCTTCTTGGCTGGAAGGTAGGCTAGTGGCAGCAGTTTTGGAGGTTATTTCACCGGCTGGAAGGCGAATCGAGCCCAGCACCTGACCATTGAGATAGTAACGGACTCCGTCATCGACAATATGGTCGATGTAAAGTTTCGCTCCAATCGGGTCGCCAGTGAATTCAAACTCGTTTCTGAAGTAGTAAGTGATGAGGTTGTTGCTTCGGTCTCGCCTTAAGGTTCCGGTTTGCATACCAGGACCGGGAAGGCCGTCTTCGTTAAAGCCGAGGAATCCGGGGCCGGAGCTCCAACTGGAATCATCAAAGTTTGGTTGGGCAAAGATTCCTGTCAGTTCCTCGTTAGAATCATCATACTTCCAGGTTGCTCCGAAATCGATGTAGTTCACGGCGGCGGGTAATTCTGGCGCTGGTAGTCCTAGGGGGACCTGGCTCGCCGGAATATTAATGGTTAAGCGACCTTCGTGGTCCTGCAGGGAATAGTGGGCGCCGTTTGACGAGTTATCGTGTTTGGGAGCATTAGAAGTGCTCCAGAAGTTCCCCAGTATGGGGTCTCCAAAGTTTGAGAAACCTTCATCAAGGTGAACGGAGACGGCTGCCGACTTCGTGGCCAAATTTCCGCTGCCATCACTGGCTTCTGCGGTGAAGACATAGAAGCCGGGTTGCGAAAAATCGGCAGTCAGAATACTCCCATTGGGGGCAAGGTTAACGCCAGTATTAGGGAGCACGGTCCAGTTGATTGTGACCGTTTCTCCTTCCGGATCAAAAGTTCCTGTGGTGTCCAGCGTAATGTTTTCCTCAAGGGCGATGCGTTGTGATTTTGGAGACGAGCTTAGAGCGATCACGGGAGGTGCATTGCCGGTTTTGGTGATAGTAAATTGGGTTTGTGCGACAACGTTTCCTTCGTGATCGACTCCTTCAATAGTCAGGCTATTGGTCCCTTGTTGAAGAACGACACCAGCAAGTTCCCAAGCAGTTGTGCTCGTCCACGAGAATGAGGTTTCATCTTGACCGACGGCTCGAATAAAAAAGGCCGTTGGAGGTGAAGTTCCTTGCAAGGTGATGACATCTGCCGAGGTTGGAGTTCGGGGAGTTGTGATAGCAAAGGAAGTATTGGCGACATTTGAAGTGATAAAGTTCCGTGCGATGCCTTCGCGTCTGTTGAACCAGTTCGTATAGTGGGATTTTGTCATGTTGATGCCTGAGCCTGCAACCGAAGCAGTTTCCGCATCCATCCAGGCAAGAGTCCTAGCAGAGCCTTTGGTGTGCTCGTCTAGCAATTTGGTCATGTAGTAATTCATTCGGCGGCGAATGAAGGGGCGGTTAAAATACGTATTCACTCCTCTTCTTCCCCCGAGGATGGCTTGGTTACTACGATCGAAGACCCGGTCTCCATCCCAGTGGAGAAGCATCCAACCATCTCCGTCTTTTGGCCGGTAAAAGTAGGCGTTCTTGCCTCGGTCTACCGTGATGGTATCCCAGTCTGCATCATATCCCCGAACCACCGCATTCAAAGCTAACATGTCGGGGTTGGTAATTCGATTTAGAGTTGCTTCATCCGTCTTGTTTTCATCAAGCATGCGTGTGAGCTCGATAAAGTTACCGTAGTCGTAGTCCGACTCCCGGCTGCGCATTAGCCATTCGCTGTGATAGGCGATTGGGTTCCCGGTATCTTTGTAAGCCCAGTCGGCGTTTCGGCTTTGTCGGGCATTACCATCATCACTGGTGAAGCGCCATTCGTCGTCGATTCGGAGTAGGGTGCCTTTACTGCCGTTCTTAAAATTACGTTTCAGGAAATCGTTTGAGATGGGTTCGTGATCTTCACGAAGGTTGAATCGTCCGTTATTAACAACGGTGTGGGTGTATTCCATCTCGTTAATTGGGTGACCGAGTTGATAGAGAAAGTAGCGGGCGATGCGATCGTCGTAAAAGCGGGGAGTGCCGCTTCCTTGGGAAGTTCCCGAGGCGTCAATAACGCTGCGCCGTCTTCCCCGGAAGAGACGGTCTCCGGGAAGCTTCCATTTTCCATGGTCAATGTTGGCATCAGTCGCTCTGGTGAAGGGGCTTCCGCTCTTCCGAATTTCAGCGTTGTAGTAGATCTCACTCTCGTTCGCGATAAAGGTCGCATTAAAGAACTGGTTCGAAGGACGAGGGAAATTGTAGTCGAAGGTGGGACCTCCGCCAACGTTGGAGTTTAGAGCTTGGCGGTCGTAGTTTGAGATGATGAATCTTTCCTGTAGGAGAATGTCGGGCATCTCACGGCTGTCTACGATCCACAACGCTGGGCGACCGGCTCCAAACTTGGGTTGGGTGGTGGCGGTGGTGCCAGAGATTGCTTCCACGTAGAATTGAGTGATTTGATTATTGGACGTGTTCTGGCTGACGGTGGCACTATAGGCTCCGTTTCCTTGACTGGTCATCGCGGTGCGTCTCCATGCTCCGTTTCCAGAAGTGTTATCGAGGCGGTGAATGAGAGTGACCGAGGTCAGTGCGGCGGCGGATTCGACTCTCGCTGTCACTGTGACTGGGTTTCCTGGTTTTGGAACAGCGGGGCTGTGGATGACGCCAGTGACGGTCGGCGCGGGAGCAGCCAATAGAGTGGAATTGGCAGCGCCTGGTGTCCCCAAATTATCTGGTACCGGAAGAAGGAAAGTTGTGCCGTATCCGTGATCGAGAGTTTGAAAAATAATTCGTGATTTTCCGCTCACCCAACGAGCGTCGAAGGATAGGGTGTAGCTTTGGTCAACCACCGGAGATGTTGCGAAATCCACCTCTGCGCGATTGCCTTTATTATCACCATGGCCCGTTGAAATCAGATTCAATTTCCTTCCATCAAAAAAGCTTTGCCAATGTGTTCCCTGACAGACCCATCCTTGGCTGCTGGCACTGGTCGGCGACATGACCGCTGGATTACGGAGAAGGTTAGAACCCGAGTTGTTGAGTGTAACCGAGATATTTTCGAGAATAACGTGGGAATCTCCAACTAAGTGAGTGTGGAGTTCCTGGCCGCTTCTGAGTGGTAACCAATAGGAGCGCTCGAAGTTGCCGGTGTAAGTAAAATTCTGCATGGAGGACTTATTCCTCTCGTCGCTGTCAGCCCAGGCGCTACTGATGTTATTATTCATGTTGGGATGGCGGAGCTCCATGCTGCTGCCGTCCCCATCGGCCAGATTAGGCCAATCTCCTTCAGGAAGGTAGTCGACTTCATCGGCAAGATTTCCGTTCTCATCTTCGATCCTAATGAGTTCGCCGCCATCTCTCAAACCACCCCGCCAATTTCCAACAACTGGAATATTACCATGTGCCGCGGTGAGACACTCTTTGTCAGCGGCGATGACCAGATATCCACCGGGAGCGATCGTAGTATTATCGGGGAAATCGAAACGGACTCCATCGCTGATCTTCCACCCGGCCAAATTGACTGTTTCGGCCCCACGATTGTAGAGTTCGATATACTCGGCGTTGCCATGATCGGAGGGAGAATCGTACATAATCTCATTAATGACGATTGAGGTTTGGCGTGAGACGGGATCGTTCGTTGCGTTACGGGTGTCTCCGGGTCCGCCAAACCATTCCTCGCCAACTGGAAAGGATTGGAAGGTTTCCTCACCGTTGTCTCGGTCAAGACGCACGGCATCTATGACGGAGCTGCCTTGAATTAGGAAAAGGTCGACGTCACCATTTTCGTCGATCTCGAGGGTTAGAGGAACGCTGAGGTAGCCTCCAGCGGAGATGCTGCCGGTTAAATCGACGGCATTTGTGAAGGACCGAGTAGAGGCAAGGGCCATGCCCGATAACGAAACTCTAGAACTTCCGGGGGCATGAAATTCGACCCAGTCGATCTGATCGTCTTCGCCAAAGTGAATCTCACTGATGACAAGATTCGACAAGGGGGAGCTAAGTGATTTCGTTGCTGTGATGCTGATATTCGCTCCAAAAGCGATGTCAGAGCTGCCAGCGGCCCGGTTGTGAACTTCGACCGCTAGGACATTCCGTCCAGTTCGAAGCGCAGAACTTATGTCTGTGCCGGAAGCAATCTCAACTAACTCCTGCCATTCGCGGCCCGAGTTAGCTGGAGTGTCAAAATTGACCGCGCCTGAGGGCATGTTGAAGCGGGTGATCTCCTGCCCGTTAAGATAAAAGACGACGCCATCGTCCAAGTGGGATTCGATGTCGATCATTGCGTTGGAAAAGAGTCCGTTGAATTGAAATTCAGAACGTAAATAATAGGTGAATCTGCCGCCGGTGGTCCACGGAGTGGCAAATGGATCAGCGGAATTTTTCCCAAAAACCCCCGCGCCTTCAGACCAGTTACTGTCGTCAAAATCCGATTCGCGCCATTCGATGCCGCGGTCGAGATTCGCTCCATTTTGGTCATATTTCCAAGTAGAGGTGGTTTGTGCTATCTCGGTAGTGAAGGTTGGGAGATCACCCTCGTTGGCTGGGCCTCTGCCTGGAGTCCCTCCGGGTTGGGCGCTGGCAGCCCAGTTACGCCACTCGGCATTGGAGAGGTTGGGATTGATTCGGGTGAGGGTGTGACCGGTCCCGTCCGCCGCGGCTGGCCATTTGCCGCCATCGTTGTATTTAATCGTTGTCATGACGACCCCGTTCTTGTCGCTTAGAGTGAGTGTTTCGCCGGAGTTCGATAATGCTCCGGTGTATGGCCCGAAGACACGGGTATCTTCAGGAATACTGGGATAAGCGGCCCTCAAAGTGGCTTCATCAACTGGCGAAACCAAAATAGTCTCAAATTGTTTAAAGATGTGAGCACCCGTGTCTCCTGCGTTAAAATCTGGAAAGGTGTAGTCGATCCCGTCTGAGAAATACCATTTTCCCATATCGAATGGAGTCCCGGTATTGTTAGTGACTTCCACAAAATCTGGATCACCAGCTTTGGCGTTGTATTGGATTTCGGTGAAAATGATCTGCTCTGCCGCGGCTGGAATGATGCCTGAGATAGCGCAAAATCCGGACGTGAAAACTAACTTAAGACCGTTTGTATGCTTGGATTTCATAGTGTGTGTGCGAAACGACCGAGAAATCGCAATACTTGCCCCGGTTGGGAAGGTTAACACATAATTTAATGATCCAGAAGAGCCAATATTTGGGCTTAATTTTGGAATAAAAAAGAAACTCTTTTTTCTGGCCAATCCATAAACAGTAGATTACTTTCTCCCTCCAGTAAAACCTGTCATGAAATATTCAAAAGCACTTCAGTTCATCACGTTTTCGGCTACGGTCGGGTTTGCGTCTGCCACAAACATCTTGGTTTCGGCATCAGACACCTCAGAAATAGAGGCTTTTCTGGCCGCGAATTACTCGAACGCCAATGTGACCGCTGCGGGAAACTTTTCGGATTTCAATGCCGCCGCTACCCAATCGGCTCTTAATGGCGTAGATCTTGTCATCATCGGACGATCTCTTTCCAGTAGCCAATATGGTAGCGGAAGGGCGGACGGTTATAACGGCCTCAACATTCCCGTGTTGAACTTTACCAGTTACACGGCTCGAAATGCAGGCAATCGCATGGGGTGGCACACCGGATCGGCCACAAATAACAAATCCGTTGCCGGAAATGAGACCACCCTCACTGATGCCGGCTCGCTTCTCCTCGGAGTCCCCGCCGGCGCCTATGATTTTTTTGACACCAACGTGGGTGAAACCTTCAATGGTCTCGGCACCGGAGGCGCAAGTGTGGGTGGGGGAAACATCCTCGCGACGATTGGTGGGGATATTCTGGCGGCTTACTGGGCAACTGGAGAGGCCCCCGGAGATCCAACTGCTGCAGGAGTTGACACTTTTCCAGCTCCACGGCTACTCCTCAACCTTGATGACGACCCCCGTCCAGCTGGAGAGTTCACTGCGCAGACCGCTGCCGGACTAGCTCTCACTATCGGCGTAATCGCTGACTTTGGCGGTTTGACTCCCGTTCCCGAGCCTTCCTCGGCTCTTCTTGGTCTCACAGGTCTGGGCCTGCTTTTCCTCCGCCGTCGGAAGTAAGCGCCATTTGCGCACGAAATTTTCAAAACGTAAGGCCTCAAGGTCTTGCGTTTTTTTGTTTTATCCGGATTGCTTCTGCTGCTTTGCTATCGAGCTAATGCGCTTTGCCTTTGTTCTTCTCATGACTCTGATTGGCTTGAATGGCCAAGAGGTCTGGTGGTCAATGCGGGCTCTTGAGCGACCTAAGGTTCCGGCCGGGACTGAAGAAGCGGTTGTTGACCGGTTTATTCGGGCGAAGCAGAGGCAACTCGGGATCATTTCTTCGGGCGCTGCGGAAAAGCGGGTGTTGGCGCGTCGTTTGGCATTCGATCTCTGGGGGATTCCCCTTTCGTCAAAAAGAGTGGATACCTTTGTGCAAGACGAAAGGCCTGAGGCCTACCGGGAATTGGTGGATGAACTTTTGTCCTCACCTCGATATGGTGAGCGCTGGGCGCGCCATTGGTTGGATGTGGTGCATTTCGGAGAGACTCACGGATACGATAAAGACCAGCCCCGTAATCATGCTTGGCCTTATCGAGATTACGTCATTCGCTCACTCAACGAGGATAAATCCTATGCGCAATTTGTCAGGGAGCAGATTGCCGGAGATAGACTCTTGCCTCATCACCGTGATGGAATCGAGGCCACCGGATTTTTGGCCGCGGGGCCGTGGGATCTCATCGGACACGCCGAGGTTCCCGAGAGTAAGATCGATGGAAAGGTAGCGCGTCATCTGGACCGTGACGATATGGTGACCGCAGTTATGACGACTTTCTGTTCGTTCACGGTGCAATGCGCCCAGTGTCACGACCACAAAGCGGATCCGGTCACGATGAAGGACTACTATTCCTTACAATCGATTTTCGCTGCTCTTGATCGATCTGACCGCGAGTATGACTTGGATCCGGTGGTCGTTAAAAAGCGTGAGAACCTGGCAGCGCAGATCTCGGCGAAGCAATCTAAGTTAACAAAAGTTCGAGCTGACATCGACGTTGCTAAAACCCCTGAACTTAAGAAGCTCGAGAAAGTGGTCACTGGGTCTGAGGAGAAACGGTCAGATCGATATGGATACCACAGCCAAGTTTCGATCAAACAGGATACGGTGAAGTGGGTTCAGGTCGATTTGGGAAGTTCCTTGTTACTGGAAAAAGTGGAGATTTTTCCTGCGGATGAGTATGGATTTCCAGACTTTGGATTTCCCCATTGTTTTCGAGTCGAGGTTTCTGATGACGAGGGATTCGTTGCCAAATCAATTTTAGCGGATCAAACCGGGGCCGATTTCCCCCGCCCAGGAGCAGGGCCTGTTGTGATTGAGGGGCAGGGAAAGAGGGCTCGTTTTGTTCGAATGGTAGCAACTAAGCTGTGGAGTCGCCGTCATGCCGGAGGGCCGTTAAGCAATGATTGGATCTTCGCCTTGAGTGAGGTGAAGGTGATTTCAAAAGGCAAATCTTTGATTCCGAAAAAAGTGGAGGCTCTCGATTCCATTCAGGCGATGCCAAGGTGGGGTCGTGCTAATCTGATTGATGGCAGAACTGGCACTGGGGTCACGAAAATTGATCCCAAGGAGAAAGGGCGGTATGACCGCCTTCTGCAGCAGCATGCGGGAAGCCTATTAAAAAAGGAAAAGCAATTTGCTGACGAGGTGAAGGCATTGGAGAGAAAGGTCTCGGCTCTCCCTAAACCTAAACGAGTCTACGTGGCCAAGGTCCATCACGGAAATGGAAATTTCATGGGTCGTGGTCATGTGAGCGGAAAGCCACGAGAGATACGTATTCTGGATCGTGGTGATGTGACTCGCCCGCTTGATTTGGTAGAGCCTGCTCCAGTTCCCGGAATTGTGGAGGGCGTGAATTCCTTCGATCTCCCGGCGAATCACCTGGAAGGAGATCGCAGAGTCGCGTTGGCGAATTGGGTGGTACATCCTCAAAATAAGCTCACTTGGCGGAGCATTGTTAACCGGGTTTGGCAACAGCACTTTGGAGTCGGGCTGGTTGAGACTGCCAATGATTTTGGCCGGATCGGTGAACAACCGACACATTCCGAATTACTCGATTGGTTAGCGGTGGAATTTCGTGATGGCGGTGGGTCATTAAAAAAACTTCATCGCATGATTCTTCTGAGCGAAACCTATCGTCAAAGAAGCTCGGGTCGCCCTGAAAATGCTTCAGTAGATGGCTCGAATCGGTTTCTTTGGAGGCAGAATCGAAGACGTCTCGAAGCGGAGGTGGTCCGTGACACCGTCCTTGCGGTGGCTGGGAAACTGAACCTCAAAATGGGAGGTCCGTCCTTTCAGGATTTTATTATCGAGAAACCCCAACACTCTCCGCATTACCAATATCACAAAGCGGATCCCGATGATCCGGCGACCCATCGTCGGTCCATCTATCGTTTTCTGGTTCGTTCCCAACCCCAGCCATTTATGGATGCTCTAGATTGTGCTGACCCTTCCTTGTTGGTTGATAAGAGGAGTGAAACGACGACCTCGTTGCAAGCTCTTGCGATGTTGAATAACCGTTTTATTCTTCGCATGGCGGAGCATGTCGCGGTTGATTTGAAAGATAAGGATGACCCGGTGGATGAGTTGATTGCACGTTCTCTTGGGAGGCCCGTAAGACGAGAAGAACGAGGTCTTTTAGAGGACTATGCCAGCTCCCATGGTATGGCGGCTTTGGTGAGATTAGTTTTTAATATGAGTGAGTTTTCCTACGTGGACTGAATCGATGATAAACCGGCGTGACTTCTTGTGGCAATCGGGCGGCGGCCTCGGAGGGATCGCCTTGTCATCTCTTCTTGGAGGCGAGGCTCAGGGTGGCGGAGTTTTGCAAGAAGCCCACCATCGGCCCAAGGCGAAAAGGGTGATTCAGCTTTTCATGGCTGGTGCTGCGAGCCATCTTGATCTTTTTGATTACAAGCCAGAATTGGTTAAGCGACACGGTGAAAAATCGGATTTTGGAGAGCATGTGGAAGCCTTTCAAAACGGTCTAGGTCCTTGGAAAAAACCAGTGTGGGAGTTCGCTCCGCATGGAGCTTGCGGAAAGTTGCTGGGTGAGACTGTTTCGCCTCTTGGTGAGGTGGTAGATGAGATGGCTTTTGTTCATAATATGACGGGTAAAACCGGAGTTCATAGTCAGGCAACTTACTTGCAGGCCACTGGTTTTGATCGCCCTGGATTTCCGGGGATGGGGTCGTGGGTCAGTTATGGCTTGGGAAGTCTAAACGATAATCTCCCCACCTTTGTGGTCCTTCCCGACCATCGAGGATATGCTTCAAATGGACCCAAAAATTGGGCTTCTGCCTTTTTGCCGACCGTTCATCAGGGAACGATCATCCGCCCCGGAACGAGTGAACCCATCACCCATCTTTTCCCTCACGAGAGTGCAAAGTATCTTACTCCACAGGCTGAGAAAGATGCTGGGAACTTGCTTAAAAAATTGAACCGAAAATACGCGGAACAACGTTCCGGCGATTCGCGTCTAGAGGCTAGGATCCAAAGCTACGAACTGGCGGCGCGAATGCAACTGGCCGCGCCCGAAGCACTCGACCTCTCTGGGGAGCCGGATTATATTAAATCAATGTATGGCCTTTCCCCTGATGGCACAAAGTGGCCAAAGGAAATTAATTGGAAGGAAGAGGCGGATGCCTTTGGCCGGAAATGTCTTTCTGCGCGTCGCCTTTTAGAGCGAGGAGTAAAGTTTGTGCAGATCTGGTCTGGCAATGATAACGGCTTTCCACGGCGTAATTGGGATAGTCACGAAGATATCGAACGTGAACATGGACCGCTTTCGCGTGGCATGGCAATTGGAACAGCTGCTCTCATCAAGGATTTGAAGCAACGGGGAATGCTCGAAGATACCGTGATTCTTTGGACTACTGAATTTGGGCGTATGCCTTCAACGCAAGGAAGCAAAGGGCGTGATCATAATCCTCACGTATTCACCAACTGGCTTGCTGGGGGTGGGGTGCGCGGCGGGGTCACTCATGGCGAGAGTGATGAATGGGGTTACAAACCAGCGGACCGGAAAAATCCCACGCAAGTGTATGATATTCATGCCACCATTCTTTATTTACTTGGGATTGATCACGAGAAATTGGTATTCCGTAAGGACAGTATTGATCGCCGTTTGACCGACGTTCATGGCAAGGTGATCCAAGAGATCCTCGCTTAGGGTCTTTGATGGCCTTCGCAAAATGAATAGTTTCATTTCTCGACAAAGAACCGCTTCTTGTCCTGTATTAATATCAGTTATGAACCGAAGAGAATCACTTACCGCCCTTTCGGGTGGTGCTGCTACTGCCGCCGTTTTTTCCGCTCTGGGAGCACAAGTCAAAGCTGCTGAAGAAGATGCTGCGAAAGCCGGAGCCGAGTTTAAGCACTCGGTTTGTCATTGGTGCTTTGGCAACATCCCGCTTGATCAATTTTGCGTGGAGGTAAAAAAGATGGGGATTGAGTCGATCGAGATCCTTTTCCCCAACCAGTGGGAGACTGTTGCCAAGCACGGGCTTGAATGCGCGATGGGCCGTCCTCGTCCCATCAAGGGAATTGGTGGGATTGGAACTTCTTTTGAGAAAAAAGAAAATCACGACACTCTCGTGAAAATCTATGAAGAGATCATTCCTTTAGCAGCTAAAGCCGGGAACGTTCCCCAGGTGATTGCTTTCTCCGGAAACCGTCGCGGCCTCACCGACGAAGAGGGTTTGAAAAACTGTGCCGAGGGGGTGAAGCGAATCATGCCGATTGCCGAGAAGCACAATATTACAATTTCGATGGAGCTCTTGAACTCAAAGAAGGATCATAGGGATTACCTTTGCGATCGCACCCAGTGGGGCGCTGATCTGGTCAAGGAAGTCGGCTCCGAGCGCTTCAAGCTTTTGTATGATATCTACCACATGCAGATCATGGAGGGCGATTGCATTGCAACCTTCAGTAAGCACATTGATTCCATTTCACACTTCCACACCGCAGGTGTTCCGGGACGTAACGAGATCGATGATACCCAGGAGTTGAACTATGTGGGTATTTGTAAAGCCTTAGCGAAGTTGGGTTACAAGGGATATCTCGGTCAGGAATTTAGACCGAAAAATGATCCTTTGACCTCTCTCAAGCAGGCTATCGATATCTGCACGGTTTAGAAGATCTAGAATTACAGAAAGTCTCTGGAATAGGATTCCAGGGGCTTTTTTTTGGGGTGTCGCTCTTGGGGGCGATACTAGGTTTTTCCCTACTGATTCGGATGACTAGAAGGTGGCCGTGTTATTTATGTTCGATGATCTCAATTTTACGAAAGGAGATCGACATATCGCGATTACCGTGGAGTTGGAGGCCGAGGGGGCCTTTTTCGATGGCGGTCTTTGAATCGTAGGTGACCGCTTTGACCCCGTTGAGCCAGGTTTTGTAGGTGTTGCCCTTCACTTCAATTTTCAGAACATTCCAGCCCTTGGGTTTCACGGCGGCAATCGCTTCCTTGCCTTCGACGGGGTAGCCTTTTCCGGGAATGTAGGGAGAAGCGGTTAAGTCACGCTTAAGGGAGCCGGAGATGCCGATCTGAATTTGATCGTGGTTCTTTTTCAACATAACACCGGAGTCGATGGTGCCCTGCCCAAGTTTGTATTCCAGCGTGAGAGTAAAGTCTTGGAATTCCTTGGTGGTCCAAAGAACGGAGCCTTTTTTCTTGGGGCCAGACTGACAGTGAAGAACGCCATCTTTGGCGCTCCAGTAAGCAAAGTCGCCCTTGGCATCTGATTTCCAACCGGTGAGGTCTTTACCATTGAATAGGGAATCACTGCCAAAGGCCGAGAAAGTAAAAAGGAAATAGAGGAGATATCTCATAGAACAATCATACGCAGCGTAGGAGATGGCCTTTCGTTTTCCTAAGATTCTAGTGAATAGTGAACAGTCTGCCGGCTATGTTTACTCTATGTGTGTCGTCGACAATGGCCGAAGAGCTAAGAACTTACTTTGAGGTGCTTGTTGCAGAACTTCAGCTGGAGGTCGATCCAGTTTTCTCCTTTTTTCACTTGGGGAAGTTTGTTGCGCGGGCCGCCATAGGCTTCCACCGGGATGCTCAGCGATTTCGCTTTGTCGCGAATGAGCTCAAGTTGTTTGGGTGGATGAATGAAGTCGTTGGATTTCGCGTTGGAGTAGAGGAAAAGTGGAGCTTCACCCTTGTCCATAAAACGGAGCGCGAAGTCCTTGGTTCCGATTGGCTGCATAACGCCAACGACCACGCCGGGGCGTGAACTCAGTTTATCGATAGGGTCGTTTGCTTCCGGGTCTGCGAGGTCGTCGTGATAACCGAGATATTGGCTAATGAGAGCTCCGGCTGAGACTCCTCCACAGGCCAGTCGGTTTGGATCAATATTCCAACTCTTTGATTGAGAGCGCACAAATTTTACGGCTCTTCCGCAGTGATCCACGATATCGCGATATTCCATGTCTTTTCCGAGGAAAGGATAGTTGCAACTCACGACAGCATAACCGGCCTTTTGGTATTTTTCTAAAGTGGAACGGCCATACTTTTCGATCTGGTTTTTGTCGCCGTTACGAAATCCCCCGCCGTGGAACCAGACAAAGACGGGAGCGGGTTTGTCTCCCTTCTTGAGCACGGGATAGAAATCGAGAGTGTTTCGCTCGTGCTTCGAATCATATTTGAGATCGCGGACCGTTTCCGCGTAGAGGGAGATGGTTAAGAGGACAAAAATTCGAAGAATTTTCATGCTGAAATTTTCTGACGGGATTGATGTTTTGACAAGAGAAAGCTCGCAAGATGAAGGTTTCGGGAAAAGTATTCTTAAGGTGCGAACGCTTGGACTGACATTTCTAATGTTCCTTAGTGCCCTAGATGGCGCCGAGGTTCTTGAGGTGTTCCACAAAAATTGCGTCCGGTGCCACGGGAAGGAGGGGAAGGTGAAGGGGAAGGTGAATCTTTTGGAGGTCGCTGATTTAGATCATCTCAAAGATGATCTAGAGCTATTGCAGGAAATTATTGATGTTATTGATTTTGAAGAGATGCCTCCAGAGGATGAGCCGCCACTTGAAGTGGGCGAGAGAAAGCAATTGCTGGCTGATCTAGAGGCTTTACGGTTGGAAGCGGTCTCCAAGCAGAAGTCATTTGCGCCGACTCCAATCCGGCGGATGAATCGTTTCCAGTATCACAATGCGGTACAGGACCTCTTAGGTCTCAACTGCACCGTTTACAGTCTCCCAGAGAGAATGATCCGGGATCACAAGGGATACTTTAAACCGGCTTCCGGAAAGATGGATAATTTGGTTAGGGTAGGGAGTCGTCCGCTTGGGAAATCCCAGTTGATCGAGCCCAGGTTAGCGGGTGTCGCAGCTTTTCCGCAGGACCTCCGGGCGGAGCATGGCTTTGACACACAGGCTGATCACCTTTCAATGTCGCCCCTGCTGATGGAATCGTTCCTGAAGCTGGGGCAGTCAATCACAGGGAGTCAGGATTTTGGCCCCCGTCGGGTTGGGATTTGGAAAGAGTTTTTTGTGCTCGATCCTCGTGACAAGAGGGAGGTGAAAGTAGTGGTGCGAGAGCGGCTTCAGAAGTTTTTGCGAAGAGCTTTTCGGGGATGGCTTAAGAGTGAAGTGGTGGAGCGCTATGTGGACTTCGTTGACGTTCAGCTTGCGCGAGGAGTTGAATTTACCGAAGCGATGAAGTTGGTGGCTGCGGCCATCATTTCTTCGCCAAGGTTCGTGTATCTTTACGAAGGCTCTGGAAGTGATGGTGATGGATTTGAGCTGGCCTCCCGTTTGTCGTTTTTTCTCTGGGGGAGTCTGCCGGACGAGGAGCTTTTGGAAGCGGCGGAGTCGGGTGAGTTGTTGAAGGAAGAGGGTTTGCAAAAGCAGTTCGGGCGGATGCTGAAAGATCCGAAGTTAAAGCGCTTCTGCGACACCTTTCCAGCCCAGTGGTTGCAGTTGGATCGGATCATTTCGTCGGTGCCGGATCCTAAGAAATTTCCCGATTTCTACTTTGTGGCTTATCGCGACAGTATGCACATGATGATCGAGCCTTTGCTGCTCTTTGAGACTGTCCTGATTGAGAATCTTCCGGTGACGGAATTTATCGATTCGAGTTTTACCTATCGTTCAGGTCATTTGGAAGAGGCTTATGGCGAGTTGGGGAACCCGGCTAAGAAACGACGTGGGCAGGTGGGTGTCCTTGATTTCCATCGCGTGCCGGTGGAAGATCGGCGAATCGGCGGAGTTATCACGAATGCAGCGGTCATGACCATGACTTCCGGGCCAGAGCGAACCCAACCAATTACTCGTGGTGCCTGGTTGGCGGGAGTGATTTTTAATAATCCACCTGAACCCCCGCCGGCGGATGTTCCAACTCTTGGTGAGAAGCCTAAGGAGGGTGAAGAACATCTAACCCTGCGTGAGAGATTGTCGATGCATCGGGAGCGGTCTGATTGCCGTGGATGTCATGAGCAGATTGATCCGCTCGGGTTTGCGCTGGAGAATTTTAATGCGATTGGCAAGTGGCGTGAAAAATATGAAAATGGCCGCAAGGTCGATATGGAAGGCGTACTTTTTCGAAAGCATAAATTTACCAACGTGATTGAGTTTAAAGATATTCTCCTTCTTGAGAAGGAGAGATTTGTTCGGGGATTAGCGGGGCACTTATTGGCATTTTCATTGGGACGGCAATTGAGCCCGGCCGATCAGATTGCGCTCGATGAGATTGTTGAAAAATCTGCTATTGAGGGATATCGAATGAAGTCGCTTCTACGTGAGGTAGTTTTCAGTAAACCCTTCCGGGCCAAGGCAAGCCAAGCAAACAAATAGAATGTGATACGATGACGACGCGACGAGGATTTTTACGAGGATTGGGTGGAGCTGCGCTGGCTTTGCCATGGATGGAAAGTTATGGGGCGAAGACTTTGACCAGTGGAGTGGCCAAGCGGATGGCTCACTTTTATGTGCCTATCGGGGTGGTGAGGCGTGGGTTCTTTCCAGGTGAGGAAGATGCGACGATTCCTAAAGGAAATTTGGGAACTCTTAGACGTTCCCTCGACAAGCAAGATCCGAATTTCAGCGTTAGGAGTTTAGATCAGTTGACTCCCACGATGACGCCACTTTCGGGATTAAAGAATAAGATTAACCTGATCACGGGGATGGATCGAACTTTCCAACAAGGAACTGATGTGCACGCGCAGTGTGCATCCTGTTATCTAAGTAGTGCTCCCCCTTATACAATTAAAGGGACGGCCTGGCCGCTTGATCGAACGCTTGATCATTTAGTGGCAGATGTGGCCGGAAAAGAAACACCATTTCCGACGTTAGAGTTTAGTTGTAACAGCCACAAAGATAATAAAGAGTCGATCTACTTTGATAATATTTCGTGGTATGGCACAGGGCATTTGGCTCCGTCGGTCCGCGACCCGAGAAAGATGTATCGCCGCTTGTTTTCGACCAAGGAAATTGAGCGCTATCGGGACGTGACTGATTTGGTTTTAGAAGATGCACGATCGATGAAAAAAGATTTGGGATATGCCGATGGGCAGAAATTTTCTGAGTATTTTGATTCCATTCGGTCGATCGAAACGCAGATGGATCGCTTGGAGTCTATGAAAGGCGAGTTGGCCAAGGTTTCGTTCGACGAACCTGCGGAGGCTTACTTGCCGAGAGGTGAGTATATTCGCCTGATGGGTGATTTGATGGTAGTTGCACTGCAATCGGGGCTCACCAATGTGGCAACATTTATGGTGGGTCCAGAGCGTTGGGACACACCCTATCTTTTCGATGGGCTTTTCGACAAGCCAATGAGCCACCATGGGATGTCGCACAATCAGACTAAAATGATCGAGCAGCTTTTGAAAGTAGACCGCTTCCACATGGAGCAGTATGCTTACTTGCTCGAGAAGATGGAGGGAGTCATGGAGGCCGACGGTAGCACCCTGCTAGATAACACGCTGTTCACCTATGGCTCGGGCCTTGGCGATGGTTCGACCCACCAATACAATGATCTGCCGATCATTATGGCGGGTGGTGGTAATCAAGTGAAAACCGGGCAACACATCAATATGCCAGAAGGAACACCGCTTGCGAACTTATGGCTAACCCAGGCTCGGATGATGGGTGTGAAGATGAAACGTTTCGCCGATAGCTCTGGCGAGATTGAGGCAGTCAAGGTCTAGCTCGAAATCGAATCAAGATCCTAATCTTAATTGACCTAAAGTCCGATAGATAGAAAATCCCCCAAGGTATCCCGATGCGGTGTTGGTCAGGTTGCGATTGTTTTCTTCGGAGAGTGGTTTCCGACAGTGCGGGGGAGATTGTCGCGGTTGAAGTTAAGGGAGAACCTAGCTGAAAATTTCAGTGATTGACGATTTTAGTCTTTAGGGAGGTGCGGTTCGAGAGAGCTGGAGCGAGCTTGTTGGGCGGCGGCAGCTTGTCGGGCGAATAGTTGGGTCAAGTGATCTTGCATGCGGAAGCGGCCTTCGCCTTTTTCGCGTTCGATGCGTTTTGAGGTGCCGTCGGGCTGGATAAGATAGCCATTTTGATTATCGCGGAAGCAACTCTTGAGGATGCTGATGAGCAGTTTTTTAGAGGCCCGATCCACAATAGGAGTCATGAGCTCGACGCGTTTTTCAAGGTTACGCGTCATCCAGTCGGCCGAGGAAATATAGACTTCATTATCGCCACCTTGATGGAAGTGAAAGATGCGCATGTGCTCGAGTTGTTGGTCAACGATGGAGACGATCTTGATATTCTTGGCTTCTTTTCGTTCGCCGGGTTTGAGGCAACAAATTCCCCGGATGTTGAGTTTGATTTCGACTCCGGCTTTAGATGCGGCATAAAGAGCATCGATCATTTCC
>JAQWSX010000073.1 GCA_029242935.1 Akkermansiaceae bacterium | reverse complement strand
ACAGCATTCTCAGTTCCGAAGACCAAACCTGGATCGTAAACTGCGAAGTCAGTTGAACTAGCAAGATCGGCGCCATCACCAATCACGAGATAAACGGAAGCACCTACAGGTGATTCTGTCGTTCCCGCAGGGATTGGAGCCGAGCGATTGCCGTCAAAGAAGCCGCCAACACCGATGCTGTTTGAGAAAGCACTGTTTCCATCTCCAAATGCCGTGAACAAAAGAACCTCTTCTTTGCTCGTAGGAGCAGATGCGAAAGTTCCAGCTGCGACGAATCCAGAGCCAAGGGCAATTGGGGCACCGGTGTTATCAAGAACAGGAACAGCTGTGTTATCAGCTGAAGCTACGTTCAAGAATGAAACGGTGTATGCACTTGCTCCCGAGAACAACCCAACGGCTGCCAAGCTAGCGATTACTGTTTTCTTCATAATAATGATTTTAAAAGTGAATTTTCTGTAGACTTAGAGGTCAGCGTAGAACGCAGGAGCTCCAATTGATACTCCTTGTGGAAGAGCACCGCGGTTTTGGATAACGATTCCTGAGGCAGAGTCAAGAGAAACTGCTGTTGAATCTGCGTCGTTGCTATTACCTGTTGCGGCATCAACAACTTTCCAACCAGCACCGGCTCCACCAAACCCACCAGAAGAATACCAGTAGATGTCGAAGTCAGCTCCGCTTGGAATGAAAACGAGATCAGCACCACCCTGTCCAGCAGATGCGGTGAGAGTGCCTGCTCTGAGAACACCAGGATTACCGGCTTCGTCAAAGGCTGATGAGAGAGTTGCTCCAGCAGGATAGATTGTGCTCAAGTAGTTGAACTGGGTTGTGAGAGCTGGAGTCGTGCCAGTGGTTTTCACAGATCCACTCACAACAATAGAGTTATCAGCTCCACGGTTCTGGATGATGAGACCATCGGTGTAAACCAAGGTCACTGCTGAACCGTCGACGGTGTTACTTTCTCCAGTCGCTGGGTCAACCTGCTTCCAACCTGCACCAACGCCACCGAAACCACCGGAAGAATACCAGTAAGTGTCGAATGCGCCTGCGCCATCGGGAACAAGAACGAGATCAGCACCACCTTGTCCGGCAGAACCAGTCAAGCTAGCTCCGTCAGCACCAAAGACAGAAGCGAGAGTCTGCGGAGCGCGAACAGTTACAGTGTTTTCCACTTCAAGGTTGTCCAAGAGTTCGGAAGGAACGGAGATGGATCCAGCTGATGCGGTTCCAACGACGACTGCGCCAGCAGCGTCTCCATCGACAACTTCAACGATCACTGTGCCGTCAGCGACTTCGCCACTTGCGAGGGTGATCGCATCGTTCTCAGCTGTAGCAACCGTGCTAGTAGCAAGAGGTGCTCCGAGAAGACGAAGGCCAACATAGTTAAACTGTTGGTTAATTTCAAGTGTCTCGTAGCCCACGGGCTTGGAGACTGATTCTTGGGCAGCGGCACTGCCCATGAGGAGGGCGCCAAGCCCGAAAGCTGCTGCTGCTTTAAGAGTAGTATTTTTCATTTTTGTTTTCTTTGCTGTTTTAGTTGAAGTCTCATCAACGTGACGTCGACAAGTTTCCGCAGGCAATCCGATGTGAAGTTACCGTCAAAAGGCGGGAGGCGTCAATGCCATTCTTCAAAATTTTTGAGAAAAATCATTGTAGTTCGTAAAACAATAATACTTCAGCCCGAGATCCTTTAGGTAGAGTCTTTCTTGTGCCGCCTACCAAGCCGAAATCTGCTGGAACTGGTCGATCCGCTCAAAAAAATCAGCTTCCCCGGCCGATTCGAGCGATTTGGTTGAGAAATTTTCGCAAGTAAACGATGCAAGAATTGACCCGTTGACGACAGCCGTTTTCAGTTGAGCAAAGGTCGGTGAAACCGCGCCTTCTGCGGCCAAGGTTCCAATCAAGCCGCCAAGAAAGGTATCTCCGGCTCCGGTCGGATCCGCCAAATCGCGCAGGGGCCACGCTCCACAGCGGAAAAAGGCTCCATCTGGGCCAAACAATTTGGCTCCAAACTCGCCAAGTTTCACCACGACGTAACGAGGTCCCTTTTCCAGCAACCTTTCTCCCGCAAGAACAAGATTGTTCGTAGCCGCGAATTCGCGGGCTTCGCTCTCGTTGATAACCAGCAGGTCAATCCGCTTCAGGACATTATGAAGTTCTTCATTCGCCACGGTGATCCAGAGATCCATCGTATCGGCAACGACAAATTTTTCTTCCGCAGTGCATTGATCCAGCATCTGGAGTTGGTTGATGGGAGCCATGTTGGCCAAAACGACAAACGGGGAATCCGCAAGTTCGGCCGGAACCGAAACCTGCCAGTGCTCCAAAACATTGATGGCCACATTATGGGTGGTCCGCTCGTTCATGTTTTCGTGATACTCGCCGGTCCAGGTGAAGGAAGCTTGCTCCGAGCGCTCCAAGCCGGACAAATCGACTCCCTGTTTGCTCAGCATCTCAAGATGCTCCTCCGGAAAGTCGTTCCCGATGATTCCCACCAGATGCACCGGAGAGGAAAGTTTTGCTGCAGCCAGCGAGGCATAACTAGCGGAACCCCCAAGCAGATTGGTTTCATCTGCAATCGGGGTTTTGACGTTATCAATAGCGACTGAACCGCCGACGAGTATTTTCATAATAGTTTGGATAGAATTTTTCGAGTTTCCTCCTTCGGGGCAGGTGAGGATAATAAATGAGACACGATCACAACGCGCCGGGCACCGGCTCGCTTCACCTCCTCTAAGTTGCCTGGCTTGATTCCACCAATGCAGAATGCCGGGATTTGCAAACCTACTTCCTCCTGCATGGCGCAGATCTTGCTGAGCCCAATTCCTGGGCGGCCTTTTTTGGTCGGGGTAGGGAACAGGGGGCCAAACCCGATATAATCCGCCTTGTCCAATAAGGCCTGACGCGCCTGCTCCAGGGAATGGGTGGACCGTCCTAGTAACATCTCCGGCCCAATTCGCTCCCTTGCTTCCTGAAGAGAGCCATCATCTTGACCCAAATGAAGTCCATCCGCTCCGCACTCGAGCGCGAGCTCTAGGTGATCATTGATCACGAACGGTATTTTAAATTCGTCACAAAGAATTCGCAATTTCAAGGAGAGATCGTGGAGGGCACCGGGATCATGGCCTTTTGCGCGAAGCTGTAAAATTCCAACGCCACCAGCCAGAAGGGCGCGCGAAACATCTTCCGCCTCTTCGCTTCTTACGTAGCCAAGATCGCAGATCCCATAAAGGAGTGCGTTTTGAAGAGCTGATCTCACTCCCCTTCCTTTTCCTTAAGGTAGTTGGCGACCCAGGCAATATCGTACTTCCCGGCAATAAAATCGGGGTGATCGATTATCTCTTGCTGGAATGGAATAGTGGTCTTGATACCACGGATTGTGAACTCCGAGAGTGCACGCTTCATTCGAGCAATCGCCACCTCACGACTCGATGCCGTCACGATGAGCTTCGCGATCATTGAGTCATAATGAGGAGGCACCGTGTAACCGGAATAAACGTGCGTATCAACTCGTACCCCTTTCCCGCCCGGAGCATACCAAAGATCAATGGTCCCAGGACTCGGCGTGAAGTTATGATAAGGATCTTCCGCATTAATGCGGCATTCGATGGAGTGACCACGCGGCTCTACTCCCAAAACATGATCGGAAACCGGTTCGCCGGACGCGATACGGATTTGCTCTTTGATGAGCTCGCAGCCCATGACCTCCTCCGTCACCGGATGCTCAACCTGAATCCGGGTGTTCATCTCCATGAAATAAAAATCGGTGGCATCGGCATTGACCAAATACTCGATCGTTCCGGCATTCCGGTAGCTGATGGATTCGATCAACCGCACCGAGGCCTCACCCATCCGCTTCCGCATTTCAGGCGAAATTAGCGGACTGGGGCATTCCTCGATGATTTTCTGGTTACGTCGCTGCATCGAGCAGTCTCGCTCCCCGAGATGAAAGTAATTCCCGTGATCATCAGCAAGGACCTGAAACTCAATGTGATGAGGATCAAGAACCAACTTCTCAATGTAGCAATCTCCGTTATTAAAGCAGGCTTCGGCCTCTTTGGAGGCTGCTTGGAACTGGGACTTAAACTCGTCCTCACTCATCGCGGGACGCATGCCACGACCTCCACCACCGGCCGTCGCCTTGATCATGACCGGAAATCCAACCTCCTTGGCAACCTTAAGTCCCTCCACTGCATCAGCGACAATCCCATCCGAACCGGGGGTCACGGGAACTCCGTTGGCAGTTGCAGTGGCGCGGGCCGTGTTCTTATCACCCATCGTCCGAATGACTTCAGCCGATGGGCCAATGAATGTAATATTGCAGCTTTCGCAAATTTCAGCGAAACGGGCATTTTCCGAGAGAAATCCGTATCCGGGATGAATCGCATCTGCTCCGGTGATCTCAGCCGCCGCAATGATGCGGTCGGGCTTCAAATAGCTCTCTTTACTAGGACCAGGGCCGATACACACCGAATCATCAGCAAGCTGAACGTGCATAGAATCGATATCCGCCTCGGAATACACCGCGACAGATTCAACTCCCAATTCACGGCAAGCCCGAATGATGCGAAGGGCGATTTCGCCACGATTGGCGACGAGGACGCGCTTAAACATGGTAGATTAGGGGGATTTTATTGAACCCGGAAAAGGTCGTCTCCGAACTGAACGGGAGTTCCGTCGTCCACACAAATCTGAATGATTGTCCCGGAGCGCTCGGCCTTGATCTCATTCATGACCTTCATAGCCTCGATGATACAAAGAGTTTGGCCTTCGCTTATCGTGTCTCCGACGTTCACGAAATCTGGATCATCCGGAGAAGGTCTACGATAAAAGGTTCCAACCATTGGGGAAGAAATCGCTTCACCAGAGGGAATTTCCGAAGCTCCTCCATCAGACGCTGTGGCGACTGCTGGTGCTGCAGCCGGAACCGGGGCGGCGACCTGACCACCGCTGGATGGCACCGAGGCGATTAGCTTCTGGATCTCTTCTAGGTCAGTGCCCTTCTTGAGCTTGAGATTGAAGTCTTCCTTTTCATATTGGAACTGAGACAAGCCATGCTCATCCATCAGTTTCATAATTTTGCGAATTTCAGTGAGGTCCACGGAGTTGGTAAAAGGTTAGTGAGCGGCGGCTCGGAGCTGATTATGACGAAATTGTAGAGATGAGCAACACCGAACCTTTCCACATCTTTCCCAAACCGAAAAAAGACCGCGTTTTTCTGACTTTAATTCTTCCATGATTTTCGACAGATTCACCAAGACACGACAGTAACGGTTCCGAATTTAAGAACTCTCTGTCAAACCCAACGAAGCCAGTGCTCGAACTGAAAGACGTTTGCTTCACCATCCAAAAAGATGGTGAGCCCATAAATCTCGTAGACCGCGCCAGCCTGAAAATACCCCGGGGCCACTTTATGGCCATCGTGGGACCTTCTGGCTGCGGAAAAACGACGCTGCTCAAGACGATCGCTGGGCTCAACCCGGAATCCGACGGTTCTCTCTGGTGGAATGGTCGTAATTTGTCCGAAGACGGGGATCTTGAGCCCTACGAAATCGGCTACGTCCCGCAGTTCTCCATCGCTTACGATCAACTCAGCGTTGACGAATCCGTCGAAGCTGCCACGCGACTCCGCGTCAAAACCAAAGGATCTGGCGACCTCGACGAGCGAATTGACAAAGTTCTCGAGGAAACCGGCCTAGCTCCAATCGCGGACCGCCCCGTCAACGTTCTCTCCGGTGGACAAAAACGCCGCCTTGGACTTGCCATGGAACTGGTTTCCCACCCGAAACTTCTTCTCTGCGATGAGGTCACCAGTGGGCTTGATCCCCGTTCCGAACGAGAAATCGTCCATCTCCTTCACGACATCTCCCGGCGCGAGGGTCGGATTGTGCTTTCCGTGACCCACTCTCTTGCTCATCTTGAACTTTACGATTCCATCTTGGTCCTCCACGAGGGCCGGGTCGCTTACCACGGAACCCCGGAACAACTCACTCACTATTTCTCGGTTGATAACACCGAACTAGTCTACCCGCAGCTTGCAAAACAAGCCTCGGAAAAATGGAGAAGTTCTTGGCTCAAGCACTCTCCGACCTACTACGCTAAACTTGAGCGCAATCGCCAGAATCTCGTTAATCAAAGGCAACTTGAGCTCCCTGCTGAAGAATTTGAAGATCCGGATGAGGAGGACGCACCGATCGCTCGAGAAGATGAAATCCGCGCTCCCAGCATATTCAGCCAGTTCACCACCCTTCTGGGTCGCCGAATGCGGATATTCTTCCGCGACCGGGGACAAGTCCTTCTCCAACTCGCCATCCTAATTTGCTTTCCCATCCTCGTGGTCCTCTTTTCGCCTAGGGCCAATGAAAACATGCGAAAGTTCACCAACGCTACAGGCAGTAGCCTGCAAGAACAATATCAAGAACAGGCTAACGTTCAGGAGGATCGCCTTAAAGTTGGATCCGCAGTCTCTGGAATCATCATGTTTCAAGTCGTTTTGCTTTCCCTAATGGGCTCTAACAACGCGGCACGGGAAATCGCCGGAGAACGCCAGATCCTGGAAAAAGAAAAATTTGGAGGAGTTAGTCCGATCGCTTACCTCATGAGCAAAGTAGTCTTCTTGTCAGGGCTGGTGCTTGTTCAATCCTTATGGATGGCTGGCTTTGTGGAGCTATTTTGGTCGTTCAAAGGCAGTTTTGCGGATCACGCTATCTTTCTCGTTTTGGTCAATGCCGCCATGACCTCGATCTGCCTCGGAATTTCCAGCTTGATGCGAACTGCTGAAAAGGCCTCTCTTCTTTCGGTCTATTTGGTCGGCTTCCAACTTCCTCTCTCGGGAGCTGTCTTAGCCCTCCCAGAAAATATTGAACCCCTCACCCGCCCCTTCATCTCTGCCTATTGGGCTTGGTCGGGGAGTGTCGCTTCACTTTCGGGAGACTATAAATCAGCACTCACCGCAATCAGCGAAACAGAGCTTTCTCCCACAAACATCTGCTTTTTCATCCTCCTAATCCATATTATGGTTGGCCTTGCCGCCTCATGGGTCGGCACCAGTCGCCCACAATGGGAACACTAATCTCAAATCTAATTTTCAATCATGGCTCGTCGCGCTAGCTCAGGCGTTAATACCGGGGCCCTCATTATCGGGGCTATCGTTTTTATCTTAGTCCTCGGAGGAGGGTACTGGTTCCTAAACAGGAAGCCATCCGGCTTTGATGCTCCTGAATTGGATATCGAACAGGCGCTCAGCAACAGCCGCAGCCTTTCAGGTAATCGCTATCAGGTCACCGGCAAGCTCATTGATCGTAATATCGAATCAAACGGTCAAATCATCACAATCCAGCTCGGCGAAGAAACCAACCCGAAGTTTCTGCCCATCATGATCCCCGAGGGCTTCAAAAACGGAAACCTCAATCAACAAGCTCAATACACTTTCCTCATTCAGTTTAATACGGTTGGCCTCGCAGTTGCGGAAGACGTAAAACAACTCTAGACTTACAACAGCCGTAACCAAAGTTATGAAAAACACCCTACTCTCTCTGGCCCTCGCCCTCCCTGCACTCGGGCAGGTCTACACTCCCCCTGCTCCCACCAATAATCAAAATGCGACTCCGAGCGATACCGTTGTTCGCTCAAATCCCAACCAATCGTCGGGCGGGGGCAACAACGCGAACGGCGGACTTCTCGGGAATGAAGTTGGCTTCTTTGATCCCACCAATGACACCATCTCCTGGAATGGAAAAACCTGGGCAGCCAGTAATAACCGCCTAGTCGCCGCTCGTTTTGAAAAATACCTGAACGAACCCGAAGAAGCCACCGTCGCGGCTCAGGAATACCGCGATAACATCGACGAGGTCCTCAACCTCCTCTCGCCCCACCGTAAGGGAGGTCCCGTCTTCCTTGATGCTGTAGCCCTTCTTCCAAAAGCATCGACCTATCCCGGCGATGCCAAACTATGCGACTCCCTGAGTAACGCCATTTACACCGCTATCCTTTCTCGGAAGGCCGATAACCGATCCAAGGAACTCCTCGCACGTATGGAGCGCGAAAAGAAAAAGGCCATTCTTGATGCCGACTGGAAAGCCCGCACCGAGCAAGATCCCAACGTTGGCAACACGCGCCCCGCCAACGGCGAGAATGAAGAACAAACTCAACCAGCCCAGCAGGTTGGTCGCGGAGCACAATCGCTCGCATATGCCGAGCACGTCCGCCGAATTTCCGAAATCGAAGCTCAGAAAAAGACACGCGAGCTTGAACAAAAAGTCAAAACCGAGCTCTCCAAAGTCCAATATCAGGCACTCATGGTGCAGTTCTTCGTCCAGCGTCGCTTCAAGCACGTCATCATGGCTTCCCGTTTCTACAACCAGATTTGGAAAGAAGGGGACGGCACCCTTTACATCGATCAAGACTCCGACATTAACAAAGTCTTCAGCGAAAGCCTCGGTGTCAGCCCGACCGTTTCCACGCTCGACTCATTATCCCACGAAGCTATCCGCGATGTTGACAAAGGCGTCGAAGTTTTCGAGTTCCTCGTCGACCGTGGCGAACTAGAATCCGCGTCCAAGCGCCTTGCCGAGTCGTATCTCGTCGGAGAATTTATGCCTTCCATCAACACCCTCGAACGGGATAAAAAACGGAAGGTCCTTGAATTTGTTCGAGGCTCCAATGTCCTTCTCAATGCCATCGACTCGAAGGACTACGCGAAAGCCACCGAGCAGATCAACGAGCTCAAAGGCAAGGCCGATGACTTTGATGCCACCAAAGCAAAAGCTGCCGTCGCAGCCTTCACTCGCGCCAGTGACATGCAAATCATGATGGCTAAAAATCACCTCGCGGCCAAAGACATGGAAAAGGCACAAGGAGCAATTCGAAGCGCGATGGAAATCTGGCCACAAAACCCCAAGCTGGTGGAATTCGATCGCCTCGTAGATGCAGGGGGGATCCTCATTCAACTCCGCAACGACTTCGATCGCCTCTTCGCCGAAAAGAATTACCGCGAGGTCTTCCGCCGCCGCTTTGAATTTGGGCCCAGTATCGATGGCGATGCCGATCGCACCTCCAAATTCCGTCAAATCATGGAGAACATCACTGCCATTGAGACCGCAGTGAAAGGTGCTGAAAAAATGAGTGACATCGGCCAGAACTATGCAGCGTGGGAAGAGCTTTCGGAAGTTCACGAACGCTTCCCAGACGATCCTGACTTGAACCAAGTCATGACCAAGCTGGCTCCAAAAGTAGCTGATTTCACCATCGCTCTTAACAATGCCAAGAAGCATGAAGAGCGAGGCAACCTCGGCTCGGCCCTTTCATGGTTCTACAAAGCGAAGCACCTTCACCCTCTGAGCGAAAAAGCTGACACTGGCATTAAACGTTTGGTGCAAGTTGCTCTTCAGTGAAATAGACCATTCAAATCTTTAAAGCGGGCCACTAGGGTGGCTCGCTTTTTTGTGGCTTCCAACCCTCTACCGGTCTTCGCCTAGCCTTCTTAAAAAATCAAAGGAGTAAATGCCGGTGCCATGCCCATCGGCCCAGAAAAATTGGACCGCGTAGCCTCCCACAATTTGATGACGGCGAAGCTCAAAGCTTTTGTTAGTGTGAATCACCTTGGGAACCAGAACCTTGCCCGTCACATCGGGCTCGCCCTGACAGGCTGCACAAGGACATGCTTGGCGCAGCCGTTCGAAATTCAGATACGTTTCACCCCCATCATCCCAAGCCAAGGCGACCTCACCTCCAATCATGGCAATGTTCTCCAGTTTCATAACACTCATGGCTTTTTAATCCTAGGACCGAAGATCGCCGACCCCACACGGACAATCGTAGAACCTTCTTCAATCGCCACCTCAAAATCACCACTCATTCCCATGCTCAGTCCGGGAAGCTTTTGCCCTGAGGTCACTTCAAGCTCTTCCTGCAACTTGCGCACTTTAGAAAACCATGGCCGGGCATCCTCAGGAGTTGCGGCACGTGGTGGAAGGCACATCAAGCCCTGCCAATCGAGATGCGTAAGCTCAGACATCTCCTCCAAACTCCCCCTCAGTTCATCGGGAGAAAATCCGTGTTTGCTCTCCTCCGCTCCGATATTGACCTCCAGATAGATCTTGGCTGTTAGCCCCAACTCGCCCGCAACCCGATCAGTAAAACGAGCTAGTTTCATTGATGCAATGCTGTGAATCACCGGAAAAAGAGGCAGGACCTTCCGGATTTTGTTTCGCTGCAGTCCTCCAATGAAGTGCCACTCCAAATCATCGGGAAGATTCGGAATCTTTTCCTCACCTTCTTGCAACCGGTTTTCGCCAAATAAAACCTGCCCCGCATCAACCGCCTCGCTTACAACTTCTACCGGCCAGGTCTTAGAAACCACCAGTAAATCAACTTTGCGTCCGGAACGAGCAGCAGCCTCAGCTACCCGACCTTTGACCACCTCCAAGTTCTCGGCGATGTGGGACATATAATTTAATCTCCTCGCTCCAAAACACCCGCAAGCTTGCTGGCCTTCACCGCGCTGACAAGATCACGTAAAACCGCTAAACCCTCACGCTTAGTCGCATCCACTCCACTGGGCCATTCCGGAGTATCATCTAGATCGGCAACCTCATCCTTCGCCTGCCGCATGTGTCGCTGAGAATCATTTTCCAAATTCACTTCAGGTAATTTATCGAGGTTCACATCGTCCAAGGTCAGGCGATACATCTTAAAGGTCGCTTCATCCCTTTTCTCAATCTCAGCAAAGCGCTTGAGGCGCTCAGCATTGCGGGACTTGCGGCGGACATCTGCTTTAGCAATTTCTTCTTTACGACTTTCCATATTCAAGGAAACCTTATTCTCCTTCATTCGCTTCTCCACTCGCTCAGTGTCTTCGAGAATATAGGCAAAATCCTTGTTTGCAGAAACTCGCTTGGCATTTTTATCGGTGAGCATCGTTATGAAGAGATTTTGACGGCTATACGGATTCAGATCCTGCGCACGGCGGATCTTATCGTAATCGAGAGCGTGGTCAGCATACTTCTCACCTACCTCTAAGGCGTCCCTTACCGAAGGCAAAATAATGTCCGGCACAACTCCCAATTTCTGGGTAGAACTTCCAGCGACTCGGTAAAATTTCTGAATCGTAAGTTTGACCGCCCCGGCACGTTCACGATTTGCTAGGGGTGGCATGAAGCGTGAAATTTCCAGCGGCTGCTGGACCGTTCCTTTGCCATAAGTCGAAGACTCACCTACCACAACAGCCCGATTATAGTCTTGTAGAGCTCCTGCAAGAATTTCGCTAGCTGAAGCGCTTCCTTTATCGGTCAATACAACAATAGGCCCATCGTAAAGTGGCTTACGGAATGGCGACTTCAACGGCTCGATATGCCCATTGGTCATCTTAATCTGCACCACCGGTCCAGCCCCAACAAAGAATCCAGTGATTCGACGAACTTCTTCGAGCGAGCCCCCACCGTTTCCACGAAGGTCGATCGCCAAGCCGTCAATATTCTCTTTCTTCAGGCGATCTAAAAGTATTTCCAAATCGCGGGACACACGAACGTTTCGATCCTCAGGATCAAAATAGAAGGAAGGCATCTTTATCACGCCAAGTTTCATTTTATCCTCACCCATGTTGTAATCGATAACCTCGGCCGTAGTGAGCTCATCTTTCATGGTCACCTCTTCCCTTTTGATCACGATGATTCGAGTTTCTCCTGACGGAGCTCCAGCGGGCTCGACTTTCAAGGCAACTTCCACACCATCTTCTCCCCGAATCATTTCAACCACTTTGTCCAGTGGCATGAACATGATATCCACCCAATTCCCATCATTCTTAGAATCGACTCCGACCACGCGATCCTTGAGGCTTAATTCGCCCTGACGATCAGCTGGACCATTATTTACAATTCCTTCGATCTTTGTCGCTCCATCATCCTCAGCGCGCAACAGCGCACCGATTCCAACCAAGCGATTCTGAATGTTAACCCGAAACTGCTGAAGCTCGCGTGCACTAAAGTATTCGGAATGAGGATCATGAGCACGCGCTACAGCGCTGAGGAAATAGTTGGCAATATCCTCTTCATCTGCCCCTTCAATTGTCTTGAAAAACCGCTCATATCGTTGTGAAATTTTTTCCTTCGCGTCTGGCTGGTCCTTCAGAGGATTTTTCTTTCCCTGCTCCTTAGCGCGGCGGGCAATCTCCTGACGGCGCAGGGTCTCAGCAAGGAGGGCCTCCTTAAGTTGAAGCCGCCAAAGGTTCTTTGCCTCCTCGGCATTCTTAGGCCAAGCAGCATCTTCGCGATCACGTGCGATAAATTCTTCGGTTGTGAAGCTGAACTCATGCTTGTTGAGTAATTGCTCAACTACCGCAGCCCGCTCGATCACCCGTTTCTTGTAGACTCCATAAATGTCGCTAGCGGCCGCCATCGACTTCTTGCCAAGAAGCATATTATCGAGTTCCGTCTCATATTTCTCCCCCAATTTGACGATATCAGCCTCTTCAAAGTAAAGTCTTGATGGGTCGAGGTCTCCGACGTAATCACTAAAAATCCGCTTACTGAGTTCGTCATCAAAATCAAGACGAGCGTAGTGGCCATTTTGAAGAATCCGGGACATTTCTCTAGCAACCAGGTCAAAGGCAGCAGCCTTCGTTGTGCAACTAGGAATGAGCCACAGCGCCAAAACTGGAATCAAGAAACGCATAAGAGTTTTTTTCATTAAAATTGGTGGAATTTATTTGAGGGCTTACGACCCGACTGAAGTCGGAGTATAATCTACAAGCGACGATCAGCGATGAGATTTTTCCTTTCCTTATCAATTTCTCTGTCGAGCCAATTTCTGAACTCCTTCATCTGCTCGAAAACCTCAAAGGTAGAAGAGGAGCGGACTCCAAACGACGTCCTTGGCATATCACGGACGCGCTCACTGGGAGTTGGAAGAATGCCCAATTTAAGCTCAATTGAGATCATCTTATTCCCTCTTTTGACCTGCAGAGCAATTGGCGTTTGAGGTGGATTTTTTTGAATCTGCGATGCCACCTTTGAAGTCAAATCGGATCCTCCACGGACCTCCCAATCATCAATTTTGAGAATGACATCTTCGTATTTCAACCCACTCAGTTCAGCGGGAGTCTCTGGGAAAACCTTTGTAATAAGAACTCCATGATATTCTCGGGCTTGCAGCCCCTGTCCGGGAGGCTTCGCATTGGGATCCTTTAACTCGGGAGACATGATAATGCCCACATAGCCCTTCGGTTTAAAATAGGAACGCTCGAGGAGAGGAATGAGGCGCACCCGAACCTCCGGATTGTCAGTTTGGAGATACTTTTTTAACAGGACCTCCTTAGCAACCTCATGATTTGAAATCACCCAGTCGTTGACTGCCTTCTGGGAAGCTTGCCGCTTTTCAAAATTTCCGGATGAAAGTGGCGCGAGATCGGGTAATTCTTCCGCACTCACACCACCGGCGAGAAGTGCAAGAAAGAAGGATGCGACGGTTTTCATGTCTTTGAAGACTACTCCCCCAAATAAACGAATCAATCTCACAGAAACAAAAAAACAGGCCTCTAAAACTGAGAGGCCTGTTTGAAAGATGATTAGTTAGTGAGAAACTATCTGCCAATCAAGTTTCCTTCCGGAACCTCAATGACATCACGAACATAAATTTTCACCGCCTTGTGCTCCTGGCGCTTCATATCATACTCATATTTTTTACCATTACGATAGAGCCTCACACGATTCATAGCAGCATAGGGACTTTCCCCTCCGGCCCCCTGAATGGCAGAATAAAGAGTCATTCCCTCGGTCCATTGCTTCTGGCCCGGAGCACGAACTTCGCCACCAACGGTATAGAATTGGCTATCCTGAGTTCTCGCATCAGCTCCACTAAAAACCTGAAACACTGGATTTGTGTAAATTTCAGCCTTTTTGTATTCGGTTGCGATCTTGGTGGCTAGATTTGATTTAGTCAGGCCAGAGACCTTCACTTTCCCGATCATCCACATCTCGATATGGCCGGTAGACGAAACGGAGTAGGTTGCATCTAGACGCCCTTTTTCCGAAACAGGGACCCCTATAATTGAGATTGTAAGGGTTTGGCCGTTTCGAATGAGGGTCTGGGCACTCATCGATGAAATACCAAGGAGCACGACTAATAAGGTCAGGATTTTTTTCATTCTATATAAGGATAGGTTGTGGAGCTCACGCTCCAATGAAGGGTATTTTTTCTTAATAAAGGTCGTCGTTTGACGTGTCAGATGAACTGTAGCTCTTCGGCTCAGATTTACTCGATTGGTGAGCGGTCATAGCCTGAGGTTTCTGGTTCTCCTCCATATTGCTTGGAGCGTAGTAGGTATAGTAGCTAGTGTAATACTGATATTGGCTATCACTGCGCACATCAACGTTGTTCAAGACAACTCCGATCACTTGGCCACCTACATTCTCAACAGCCTGCTTAACTCGCATCAACATATTTCGAGGAAGCTTGCGGTGCTGAACCACGACCATGGTGAGGTCAACTTCACTTGCAAGCACTGCGGCATC
>JAQWSX010000065.1 GCA_029242935.1 Akkermansiaceae bacterium | reverse complement strand
GGTCCATCGGAGAACCTTTCCCGTATTAACAGCCTGATTTTCGATTAAGCGGAGTAGGTCCTCAAATTCACTTTTCAGCCCGTCAAAGCGTTTTCGGATATGTGAATTCGACTGATCCCTATCATCCAAAATCCCACCATTGAAAAGGTGCTTCTGAATCTGGTCAGCAAATAACAATCGAAACTCCTCCCATCGAGTGAGGCCCCGCCATAGATCGCGCAATTCCCCTCGCGTCCCAGTTTGGCCGTTCTGACCTGTGGAAGTTCCCAAGATATAGGTGCGGATCATCTCCTGCGAAACCGGGCGATTCCCGGCATTATTCATAGCGCCTTCAGCATCCCAAACATAAAGCCGATAACGCCCTTCGGGGGAGCGCTCCTTGGCAGCCACCCAATTATTGTGAGGCCAATCCCAAGTTGCCCCGTAGATATTAAGGAGGTAGTAATTCGCAATATCTTCGACGTCCGCCACCTCAAGCACTCTTTCCCAGTTCTGGGTGTTCATGGACGCATTCAAGCGACTAATCATATCGTCCCAAGCTGTCTTGTCGCCCTCCGCAATATTATCGTTTCCTTCAAACTGAAGAACATCCCATTGGGCGTCGTCATTGTTGCTGTGAAGAGATCGAAATAGTGGCTCACGAAGGCGCTCCACCATATTGTAATATCCTTTAAGACTGCCATTTACGTAAAGGCTATTGATGACACCAAGGCTCGCACCATTCCCCATATCAGAACTGAGACGACGAAATAACTCATCGATGATGAAGGGATTGCGAATATCATTTTTCCCCGCCCGGATCCGAAATCTCTCGTATCCACTAAAGGTCCGCGCTGGACCATTCAATGGAAGATCTACCGATGGGTTTCCATAGTCGTCGCGGAAGTATAGATTAAAGGAGGGCTTTTGGACCCCTGAATCAGGCCAAGGAGAAGATGATGTCTGGGTCAACTGCATCCGCGGACGAGAATACGAACTCGCAGCAATTCTCAACCCGACGTCAGATCGGAAACCTGCACTCCCATCTTGAAAATAATATTCAGCATGAATCGGGCGCTCATAGGCACGCCCGCGATTTATGACATTATTATAATCAGTCTTACTAGAGGGTCGCCATTGCCTATTAGGATATGATCCCCCATTAATCGCCAACACGCCAAACGGATCATAAAGAGCACGCTCAGGATCACCGGCATAAACTAAAGCCGGACCAGTCCGGACCCGTGGATCTTGATTAATCAAGAAGGTATTAGTCTTGATATTTGAAGCGATGAAACCATCGCGAAATGAACGAGCTCGAATGACGTGTCCACGTCGTGAATTGATCGGACTGAGCGAAAGCGGCAAGGTGTAGTCACTCCCATTCTCAAGCGTCGGCTCACTCCCATCAGTGGTGTAGCGGATTGTCGCCCCTGGCGTCATCGAGCTAAGCGTCACCGCGATCGCACCATCATAGAAGCCACCCTTTTGACTAAAATCAGGAGCATCAGCTTTCCCAAAGAACTCATCTCCAACATTAGACCGTCCCGGACTTGGAGTCTGAAAGTATCGCCATTGCCCATCTCCCGTTAAACCAAAACTATAATTTGGAAACTGTTTTGGATACTTGGGCAAAATCTCAGAAACTGGATTTCCCCCACTATCATAAAGGCCCAAATACTCACCTCCTGAGGCCAACTTAAAATTCGTGTGCAGAAAATCTCCTCCCACGATCGGAGTATCCGGATCATCCGCCAACACGACTAAATACTCTCCCGCTGGGATTGTCGTCCCTACCGGAAAACTCCACTTAAGTGGCTCCATCAATTCATCACTTAGACTCCACCCCCCGAGGTCCACTGACTCCTCCCCATTATTATAAAGTTCGATCCAATCCGAAGGATCATCAGAGGAAGTGACGGGATCAACCAAGCCTGAGCTAGGTTCACGCAACCCAGGAAGATAAGTCACGGAACCACCCGAAGAAAAAAGCTGAGGATCAGCCCCAGAGGGCTCATCGATCCGAAGCGACATCTCAAGACGCATATTACTCGTCAGCGTGTAATTGTTAACCTGCACCGCAATAACATTTTTACCTCGGATCAATAATTCCGAAGCAATCGGCAAAGTAATCGATTCGCTATTCGTCCCCAGGGTGCTTCCCCGATGAGACAATTGGTCATGGTAAATGTGAGCCTTTACCGCTCCCATATTCCCCCGGGCTACTTCCACTCCGTTGATCCAGGCAATAAAACCATCGTTGTAATTAATCCTCAGAACCATGGGGGCCGACGACACAGCCTCGGAAGTCGACGCTTCAAAAGTCTTCCTTACGTAGAATGATGGTGAAATACCTCTAAGCCCTGATCCTAAATCCGTGGCGATGCTTCCAAGCGAATATCCCATTGGTAGATTCCCCGACTGCCATCTTGAGTCATCGAAAGATGCGGACCACCATGCTGGTCCCGATCCTGCATGCGCTTGATCATTTTCATTCCATCGCAAATTGCGGGGCACGTGAGTCGTGGCGATTTCATTGATGACAACGTCACCAATAGCTAGACCTGATAAAGAAAATCCAAGAACGATTTTGAGTGTGCGGCTCATACGCCTGTAAGATGCCTCCAAATTTTCCATCTGACAGCACGAAAAATCAAAAGCTTGACGCAGTTTAAAGCTATAAAAGAAGTCCAGCTAGAGCTGCGCTCATCAAATTGGCGAGAGTCGCGGCGAAAACCGCTTTCAATCCAAGCTGGGCAATTTCCTTTCTTCGCCCTGGAGCCATCACCCCCAGCCCACCCAGCAAAATAGCAATCGAGGAAAGATTGGCAAAGCCACATAAGGCAAAAGTCACAATACCTTGGGTCTTCGCGCTGAGCCCTTCTTTCATATTCTCAAAACTCCCAAAGGCAATGAACTCATTCACCACCACCTTCTGGCCAATGAGACTTCCAGCCTGCTGAATTTCACCACCATTCACTCCGATCAGATAGGCGACCGGCGCAAAAATCCATCCGAGCAATTTCTCCAGACTGAATTGGGGGTCGCCAAACCAACCACCTACTTCTCCAAAAAAGAGATTTACCAACGCGATTAAGCCCACGAACGCGAGAAGCATCGCCCCCACATTTAAAGCAAGCTTCAATCCACTCGAAGCTCCCAGCGCCGCTGCATCGATAACATTTTCCGGCTGATCGTCGCCTTCCACCAACTCAATCTTGTTGTCGTTTATCTCTTCCGTCTCCGGCATAATGAGCTTTGCAAAAAGCAAACCTCCCGGGGCTGCCATAAAACAGGCTGCGATCAAGTGATCCATCCTCGCTCCCATCGCAGCATAACCAGCCAAAACCGAACCGGCGATACTTGCCAAACCACCCACCATCACCGCGAATAATTCCGAACTCGTCATCTTCGGAAGATAAGGCCTAATGACCAAGGGTGCTTCAGTCTGCCCCACAAAAATATTTGCCGCCGCCGAAAACGATTCTGCCCGACTCGTTCCCAGCACCTTTCGCAAGCCTCCACCCACCAAAAGAATCACCAGCTGCATAATCCTCAGGTGATAGAGAACAGCAATTAGAGAGGAGAAAAAGATAATCACCGGCAAAACCTTAAACGCAAAGATCCAACCAACTCCCCCGCCACCATCGGATAGCGGTCCAAACAAAAAAGAGATCCCTTCCTCACCCGCTCCAATCAGGTCACTCACCCGCATCGTTAGCCATTCCAGAGCCTTAACACCCAAAGGTGTTCGTAAGACAAACACCGCTAAAATCACCTGAATCAAAAATGCCCCGCCCACCGTCCGCCAAGAAATTGCCTTTCGATCAGAAGAACAGAGATATCCGAGAACCAAAAGAAAAATTACTCCAACGATGCTCATGCCAAAAGCCTAGTGAGACCTTCTTGAAAGCACCAGCTTAGGGTTTAGGGGGTGGCACAAGACCATCCTTGCCAGTTTCACCGATCTAGGGTAACTCCCTCGCAGTCATGCCAGTCGCGACCCCAGAACAGTACGCCCAGATGCTCGATGCCGCCCAAAAGGGTGGATATGCCTATCCTGCCATCAACATCACCTCTCTCACAACTGCCAACGGAGCTCTCAAAGCCTTTGCCGAGGCCAAGTCTGATGGGATCATTCAAGTTTCGACCGGAGGTGGCCAATTCGCAGCCGGCACCGCCGTTGGAGACGCCGCTTTTGGAGCAATCGTCCTTGCCGAAGCCGTCCACACCCTCGCTGAGAAGTACGATGTGCTGATTGCGCTCCACACGGACCATTGCCACCCCGAAAAGGTCGACTCCTTTCTTCGCCCTCTCCTTGACGCCTCTCGCAAGCGGATTGCTGAAGGTAAGGGTCCACTCTTCCAATCCCACATGTTCGATGGATCGGTCGTAGATCTCGACGAGAACATGAAGATTTCCGCCGAACTCCTCAAGGAGTGCGTCGAGCTTAATATCATCCTTGAGATCGAAGCAGGCTGCGTTGGTGGCGAGGAAGATGGTCACGACACTTCAGGCCTTCCCGCCGAGAAACTTTATACGACACCTGAGGATATGATGCAGGTTTATGAAACTCTAAGCCCGATCGGCCGCTTCATGTTTGCTGCTACCTTTGGCAATGTTCATGGCGCATACAAACCCGGGGCCGTTAAGCTCAAGCCTACTATTCTCCGTGACGGACAAAAGGTTGTCATGGACAAGTATGGTGAAGAGGCTGAGATGGACCTCGTCTTCCATGGTGGTTCCGGAACCTCGCCTCAGGACCTCCAGGAAACCCTCGACTACGGTGTAATCAAAATGAATATCGACACTGACACCCAGTATGCCTTCTCACGCCCCATTGTTACCCACATGTGTGAGAATATCGAGGGCGTGCTCAAGATCGACGGCGAAGTTGGCAATAAGAAATGCTATGATCCACGCAGCTACCTC
>JAQWSX010000052.1 GCA_029242935.1 Akkermansiaceae bacterium | reverse complement strand
GAATACTTGCCTCTTATTTTGGGCAGGCGGCATGGTGATCCAAGCCGCCCTTGGAATAAGTTTAACATTCGGCTTCATGATGAAGAGGGGCGACCAGTCCACCATTACGAAGGAAATTGGCGCGATATTTTCCAAAACTGGGAGGCGCTCGCATGGAGTTATCCGGTCTTTCTCGACGGTTTTATTTCCAGATTTCTTAACGCTTCCACGGTGGATGGTTTTAATCCCTACCGCGTGACTTCATCGGGAGTTGATTGGGAAGTTCCTGATCCAGATGATCCTTGGGTTTCTATCGGTTACTGGGGCGATCATCAGATCATCTATCTTCTGAAGTTTTTGGAACTCAAAGCAAAGATTGATCCCGAGTTTCTGGATTCGTGGAGTGAGTCTCATTTCGTTTTTGCAGATGTGCCGTATCGACTTGCGAGTTGGGAGAAGACCCTCGCAGATCCTCGCGATACGGTAGAGTTTGATCAAGAGCGTCATGATCAACTTTTGGCCAAAAAAGAAGAGATCGGAGGAGACGGATTACTCCTTTGTGACGAGGGAGGCGAGCTCATTCGAGTAGGGTTAATCGAAAAATTACTCATCCCCGCAATGGCTAAGCTCGGACAATTGATTCCAGATGGAGGGATCTGGATGAACGCTCAAAAACCCGAGTGGAATGACGCTAACAATGCCTTGGCTGGGAATGGTCTTTCGGTCGTAACGACGGGATACCTGCTCCGCTATTTGCGGTTCTTACAGCGTTCGATTGAGACGTGTAGGCTCACTGAATTTTCAGTTTCCAAAGCGACCCTACAAGCAGTTCAGCGATTGGATGAAGTCCTCGGTGATCCTCGCTGGAAGCAGAATGATCTGGTATCGAGTAATGATCGATTTGAGCTAGCTCAGGCAAATGGCCTCGTGATGCAAGATTATCGAGATTCGGTCAGGGGAGAGATTTGTCATGTGGGGAGTCTTGCTGCCTCTGGTGTTCTTAGCTTCTTGTCTCATGCGATTGAAGCGGTGGAGGGAGTCTTGCAGTCCAATCGCAGACCGGACGGGCTTTGGCATGCCTACAACGTGCTAGACGCGAGCCTAGGAATTCCGGAAATGAAAGTTCAAAACCTTCAGCTAATGTTGGAAGGTCAGGTCGCGATTCTCAGCTCGGGGTTCCTTAAGAATGAGACTGCAGTGAGGTTATTGGAGGATCTGGCCAAGAGTGATCTTCGTTCGAAACGTCATCCGACCTATTTATTATATCCCGATCGCGAGCTCGCCGGATTTGATGAACTTAATCGAATTCCTGATGCCGACTTGAGAGGTAATCAACTCCTCGCTTCGATGGCGAAAAAAGGGGATGAGCGTCTAGTTTACGAGGACGGAACGGGAGCTTGGAGGTTTAATGAAACTCTGGTCAATGGATACGCGTTGACGGACTGCTTAACTCAGATCCGTGATCTTTCTCTCGAAAATCGAACGGAGATCGAGAAAATATACGAAAAGGTCTTCTCCCATCACTCCTTTACGGGGCGCAGTGGTTCCATGTTTGGTTATGAGGGTTTGGGATGCGTCTATTGGCATATGGTTTCCAAACTGATGCTAGCCGCGCAGGAAGTTGCTTTGGCGGTTTGCAAGAGTGGAAAATCAAGTGATGAACTGAAATCTCGGTCCGTCGCTGCCTATTATGCAGTCCAGCGAGGCTTGGGTTTCCGTCAAACTCCGCAAAGCTATGGAGCGTTTCCGGCCGAACCTTATTCTCACAGTCAGGGCGAGAGAGGGGCCCAACAACCGGGCCTGACCGGACAAGTGAAGGAAGGTTTACTCTGTCGTCTGGGAGAGTTGGGAATCGACTTTGAAGACGGACGGTTGAGTTTCCGTCCTCATCTCCTTCGAGCAGCAGAATTCGTGGATGGTGTGCTCTTATTTACTCATGCCCGGACTCCCTTGCAATACGAGTCATGTGAAGATCTAGAAACGCCTAAGGTCACCGTCTTCAAAAATGATGGTCAGGAACTAGTTTTTTCAAACGGCGTTCTCGACATCGAGACGAGTTTGAGCATTCTTTTCAACCGGGGAATGGTCGCCAAAGTCATCATTCAAATTCCCTCTAATTGGCTTATTTTCTAATCTTAATTTCTCATGTCTTCTGAAACTTCCCAAACACTCTCAACTAAAGAGAAAATCGGCTACGGACTCGGCGACACTGCTTCGAACTTTGTTTTCCATATCGTTAATGCCTTCCTGATTACTTACTACACCGACGTTATGGGTCTTAATCCAGCAGCGGTGGGGACTCTTTACGCAGTTGCCCGCTTGTGGGATGCAATTTCTGATCCGTTGATGGGGGGGCTCGCTGACCGAACACAGACCAAATTCGGAAAGTATCGCCCTTATTTGCTTTGGATCGCTGTTCCCTATGGATTAATCGGGTTTTTGGCCTTCCTCGGGCCAGACTTGGACCCTACTTGGAAATTGGTTTATGCCTATGTAACTTATATTGCCCTGATGACAGTTTATACGGCAATCAATGTTCCGTATTCGGCTATGATGGGCACGATGACAGGAGACCCCGCAGAGCGGGCATCGCTCTCGAATTTTAGGTTTGCAGGAGCCTTTTCTGCTCAGGTGATCATTGGTCTCGCTTTGTTTCCTATCATTGACAGCTTTGGGGGACGGAATAGCCCGGAGGCGTGGAGGACTGCCATGATAGTTTTCTCGATACTAGCGACCGTTCTTTTTCTCTATACTTTTTTCACAACCCGTGAGCGGATTGCACCATCCAAGGAGGAAAGAGTCGATTTGCGAAAAGACTTTAGCTATCTGACGCAAAACAAGCCCCTGATCGTCATGCTAATCGTGGCCTTCATAACCTTAGCTTTCTCAGGATTGAGATGGGGAATAACCTATCCCTACTTGAAGTATTTGGCAGATCTTGGAGACGAGAAATATTTTTGGTATTTGGATAGAATGTCGATTTTTTATGCTTCGGCGCCTATAGCTCTTGTTCTAGGACTTTTGCTGACCAAGCCGCTTTCGAGGCGGTTCGGCAAAAGGAACGCCTTGATTGGGTTGACAATGATTAACGCATCTTCTGTGATTGCATTTTACTTTGTGCCAGCAAAAAACTTTGAGCAAATCTTTTGGCTGAATATTGCTAGTGCGTTTTTCGCGGGTCCAATGCCTGCATTAGTATGGGCCATCTACACCGATGTGGTTGACTATGGCGAATGGAAGTTTGGACGCCGTATCACAGCACTCACTTTTGCCGCTGCGATGTTAGTTCAGAAAGCTGGGCTTGCTCTGGGGGGGTGGGCTGTGGGAATGCTTCTCGCCTACTTTGGTTATGTTGCCAACGTTGAACAATCGTCCGAATCGGCCCATGGAATTCTTCTGATGTTTTCGATCATTCCTGGTGTGCTCACTATCCTATCAGGACTGGCCTTGTTTTGGTATAATTTGGACGATGAGGAGGTTGAGGAAATCGCATTGGAACTCGAGAAGCGTCGCAGCGAAGCCTAGCCTTTTGGGGTCGCTACGGTTTCGCCCTCGATAAGTGTTCCGCTTATGTAAGTGCTTTGGCTCCCACCGAAGCGTTGGCGGATCCGTGAGGCGAGTCTGTCTGCGCCTGTCATCCCAATCGCTCGGAAAGGGATGTCAATCGTGGTGAGGGCCGGCCGATCGGCACTCCTCTGAATTCCATCAAAGCCAGTGATCGAGACGTCTTTCGGGACTTTGAGTCCGTGGTTTTCAAATCCATCGATAAGATCGTAGCCTTGGTGGTCTGCTGCGCAGACCCAAGCGGTCACGCCTTCCTTGGTTCTCTTGATTGCCTCGTCGATACCACTGGCGACCGAGCCAAACGTCCGGGGAAAAATCCCGATGATGTCGCGATTTGAGACCTTGAGTTTTTCCCGAGCCATTTTTTCAACAAAGGCACTGTAACGCCGAAACGACCAGCTGGCAGCAATGGTATATTCCCTCGTGTAAAAACCGATTCTCCGATGTCCTTTAGCAATCAGTTGATCTATCACCATGGAGATTCCCGAGCTGTGATCTACGTCCGCACAGTCAATCGACTCATGCTCAAGTTGGTCAACGAGTGAGACGAGGGGAAGTTGGTAGGAAAGCTCCTTAACAATCGAGTCCGCGAAGGGGTAGATCAGGAGAACTCCACGATTCTTTCGCGACTTAAGACTTTTGATCTTAGCAAAAGCCCGGTCGTCAATGCTGGTTACCGAGGGTGGGATAAAGTCGACATCGACATCGACTTGATGAGTCTGCGCAAACTCAGAGACTCCCACGAGAATTTGTTCGCCCGGGCTTTTGTAGTCGTCCCGAAAGTACTCCTCGGTGTCACTGCAGATCAAAACGTTAAAATTGACCTTCTTTCTGGCCTTTTTCACAGCTGGACTTCGAGACTCAAGGTGAGTGTAGCCCATTTCGGCTGCCAGTTGGAAGACCTTGGCACGTGTCGTGGCGTTGATGCCTGCATGATTGGTGAAGCACCGCGATACGGTGGCCCGCGAAATGCCGAGCTGATCAGCAATGGCTTTTTGGTTCACTCTGGGCATAGCAATAATTTTGATCGCCGCTGGGCGATAGGAAGAGAATGCTCATCGATAGGCGGCATGGCAAGAATCAGAATAAGGGAGGTTTCCGAGATATGCAATATTATGCAAATATCATTGACCAAGGTTGAGTTGAGAGCGAAGCTCTCACCGGGATAATCGTCGGTAAAGCCCGCCCTTTTTATTATGAAGCAGCCAGCTAAACAGTTATTTCTTTTCTCTTTTGTTTTTAGTCTGATGGGTTGCCTAAATTATTCGGCGAGAGCTGATAGGGTGAAGGTCGAAAATGGTGGCTATTCTCTCGTTCGTCCGGCGGATTGTGCTTCTCTTCCTACGACGATTTTTTCGACATCTTCAATCAAGGGAGCGACCCCGACCAATCAATGGTGGAGCTCCCTTGTCTGGGAAAAATATTCGCAGAATCTTTTTCCTCATCCACTCGCAATCAATTGTAGTGAACGCGGACTTGCCCTCGCTTATCCGGGGTCCGGGATTGTGGGGGCAGGCGGGCATATCATGGGCGGTGGAATTGGTGAAACTGGCGACTTTTTGGTCTTACATTCAAATGTGACGGAATTTCCCGATGCTCGCTTAGCTGATTATTCCGACTGGTTCATCACCGCTGAGTTTCGAAAAGAAGAATCATTTTTACGTTCAACCTTTGGGCACGGGAGCCCCTACGTTTTCAACCGTATTAGTGGTGGAAACCCGGTTCTTAAATTTGCGCACCAACCAATTGTCTGGAGCGGTGAGGAAGGTGATCCTATTTTCGGAATTACGGTCAGGGGAAATCATTATGGGATTTTTGGAGCAAATGGATCGAGTTGGACTGGAAGTAAGACTGACATCTTTGTTAATAAATCATCCAAGGGATATTTTACGGTGGCGCTTTTGCCGGACGCTACAGAGGCTACGCTGGCCCGCTTCGCAGAGTGGGCTCACCATCATGTGATCGATACTCATTTTTCATCGAAGCTGGTGAATGGTCAATTAACGACTAAATATTGCTTTGAAGTTGAGGCCATGGAGGGGAGTGGAAAAGGCACTTTATTCGCTCTTTACCCGCATCAATGGAAGTATTCCAAAGTAGCGTTGACCGGCGAAAGTTACCGCTCGGTGCGCGGAGAGATGAAATTGGCGAGGGGAGATGGTTTCGAGACTTCGGTCCCTATTCAGGGGCTATTACCGATGCTTCCTGCCGAAGGGATTTCGGACAAAAAACAAGTGATCACTTATCTAAAGACGGAAGCTGCGAAGCTTGAGATGCCTTTTGCAGATACCTACTGGGATGGAAAGTTTCTGGGCAAACTGACAACCTTAAGTGGAGTTGCGGAAGTTGCTGGTGAAGAGGGTTTGCAAAAGCTCTTTATTGATGAAATCCGTCGTCGACTCGAAGACTGGTTTCTTGCGTCGGAGGGTGAAAAGGCACCTCTTTTCTACTATGATAAAACTTGGGGGACATTGATTGGCAGTAAGCCATCGTATGGAAGTGATGGGCAACTCAATGATCATCATTTTCACTATGGCTACTTCATCCGGGCGGCGGCTGAGGTCGCGCGGCTTGATCCAACATGGGTAGAGAAATGGGGAGGGATGGTTGAGTTACTTATTCGCGATATTGCTTCTACAAACCGCGAAGATCTGCTGTTTCCTCACCTTCGGTGCTTTGATGTTTATGCCGGACATTCTTGGGCCTCAGGGCATGCCAAGTTTGGTGATGGAAACAATCAGGAGTCTTCTTCTGAATCAATGAACGCTTGGTTTGGCTTGATGCTTTGGGGGGAAGTCACAGGAAATACTAAGCTCAGAGATACTGGTATTTTCCTTTATAATACCGAGCGAACTGCAGTGGAGGAATATTGGTTTGACGTTTCAGGCACAAACTTTCCTAAAGATTTCCCTGAGGTAGCTCTTGGTATGGTTTGGGGTGGTAAAGGATCCTTCTCTACCTGGTTCTCTGCCGATATTGACCGTATCCACGGAATCAATTGGTTGCCCTTTACCCCAGCTTCAATTTATATGGGAAGGTATCCTGATTATGTGAAAAAGAATCACGATCGAATCGTGGAGAAGCGGAAAAAAGGAAGTGATTACAATAACGGGTGGGGTGATTTGGTGGTAATGTTTAATTCCTTGCAGGATTCAAAAATGGCAGTCGATTACCTTGAAAGTCATCCGAATTGCAGCCTCGAGGGAGGTAATACTCATGCCTTTATGTCCCACTGGGTTCATACTTTAGATCGTCTTGGAGGAAACGACCGGAGCGTCACCTCCACGCATCCTTGGGTGAATGTTTACGTGAAAAATGGTAAGAAAACTTATGCGGCTTACCAATTCGGATCCACGCCGAACGAGATTAAGTTTTCAGATGGCTTTGTCATGGTAGCAAAGCCGGGAATGACGGTTAAGAATTCAGGGAAGTGAGGCGGATTTAAGCCGTTTCTTGAGTTGATTGAGTAACTGCGTCTTTGTGGACTGATACTCTTCTTTTTTTGCTAGGTTTGAGAACTGGGCTGGATCTTTAATCATGTCATAAAGTTCTTCGTCGCCGTTTTTATACTTCATGTAGGCCCAGCGATCGGTGCGAAGGCTGTGGCTTCCACGGTTTAGGGAGAGAGCGTTAGTGCGCGGGCTTATACTAGGGTCTCTGAGCGTTGGGAGGAGACTTTTTCCAAGTACCGATTTTGGAATCGGAACTTTAAGTAGAGAACAAAGAGTTGGATAGATGTCTATGAGCTCTGCGAAAGATTGGGTCCGCCCCGGTTTGAGCCCCGGGGCTGAAATGATTACTGGAACACGAGTAACCTCCTCGTGGAGGTTGCTCTTTTGCCAGAAATTATGTTCCCCAAGGTGGTATCCATGATCGCTGAGAAAAACAATAGCGGTCGAACTGCTGAGTTTAAGCCGCTCTAGCTCGTCCAGTATTTTCCCGAGCTGTTCGTCCATGTAGGTGACCGTTGCGTAATAGGCGGCCCACATTCTCTTTTGGTTGTTGGGCCATTTGGCGATGCCGCTTTTTTGACTCGTCATCTTGGCCAGTCCAGCCCTCGGGATATCATCAAGATCGTTTTCGGGAACCTGAGGAAGGGGCATCTTTTGGAAAGGGTATTTGTCGAAGTAGCTTGAAGGCGCAACGCTGGGGTAGTGTGGGCGGACAAAGCCGGTTGCGATGAAGAAAGGCTTGTTCTTGTGCTTCTTTAGAAGTTCGACGGTCTTTTCTGCAGCCTTCCAATCAGGTTGATCGGAACCATCGCCGTTGTAATCAACTGAGACAAACATCCGGTGCGCCATCCCAGTTGATTCACGGTTTTCCGGTTTATCGGTGAAGATGTTTCGATTGAGGCAGGCGTAGTTGCCTGGGGTGTGAGCTTCCTGCCCTTTTGTATTAAATTTTTCGTCCCAAGTAGATGGGATATCTTGGCCGTCGGTTCCCGCAATGATATCTCCCGGGACTCGCATATGGTAGATTTTCCCAACCCTAGCACTGTGCATTCCCTGAGATCGAAAATAGCTCCCCATATTTTCGCCATCACTTCCCTGATAACGGCTGTGCATGAAAGAGAGTCGGGACGGGGCGCACCAAGTCCCTTGACAGTAGGCTCTCTCGAAGATCATGCCGTTTGCGGCAAGACGGTCAAGGTTGGGAGTTTTACAAATCTTGTTACCATAGCAACCGAGTGAGCTTGCCTTGAGATCATCGGAGACGATAAGAAGAACATTTTTAATCTGCTGTGCAATACTGGTTTCCAGAGAACTAAAAAGACAGAGTGATATAATGATATGAATGCGCTTGGTCATAACTCGAATTGGGGTGGTGGACTCGATTTAATGCGTTCAGTTTTTAAAGTTTTCGCACCGTTGTTCCGAGGTGATATAGAATTCGTGAATTTGTTTAAAATTGATCGCAGTGTCGCGGCGGTTTTGTCTTATAAGAGAGTTTGTAAAGTTCTCGGTTTCCGGGTGAGGAAGAGATAGAATGTCGTTCTTCGTGAGTTAGAAATTTGCCTCAAACGATACTTTGACAGGATCGGTCTGATTGAAAATCTCAATCTCGCAATGACAAGCCTAGACGTTGGAAAAGTGGGGTAAATGGTTGGAAGGTGACCGTTTCTTAAGGAGAGAGTTGGAGCGATTGAAGTTGTCATACTATTGTTACCATGTCCCATGGCCTGTGATGAGGAGCTTACCTTAGAAAGGCCACCGTCGATAATTCACAGAACGAAGTTTAGGCACAGTTCAATGGCTTGTTGTGCTAGGTCCACGGTCATTTAAAAGGCGGCTTGAAGCCGCCTTTTAAAAAATCAGAATGAATCCGAAGGATCAATTAGAGGGCCTGGCCGAGTAATTCTTATCTTTGAACTCCGTAAAGAACCCAAAGCTCGAGGGCTCCTTAAGGTGTTTGTTGAGGATAGGTTCAACGTGTCCGTCTAGCATGCAGCAATGCACCTTATCTTTGTGGTTTCCCTGTGGTGCGTTGTTGACATTATTGAACACCCAGCCATGTGATTCCACGTTGTCATCGGTTTCGCCAAAATAGATCGTGCTAGGGCCATCTTTAACGGCGCTCAAGCGGACTTTATAAACATTTTCCTCCATGGCATCATTACTGACATCACCGCCAAGCTTGGCATTGTAGGCATAACTTCCAAGGCTCAAAGTTGGATCGTTGTGGAGTGAATCATATTCTGTCTTGCCCTGACCAAGCTTCTTTTTGGAAAGCGGGTTTTGAAGAATTGTTTCTGAAAATGGTAATCCCCATCTGTAGCTGGAGCCACTTCGCTCCGCAACGGTAAGTTGCTCGGCTACTAGGTCCCACCACACGAAAGAGGATTGTTGTGAATCCTGAAGGCTTCCTTTGTAGGGAGGGAAGGTGTCAGGAGCATGATAGCCGGTATTTACCCCCTCGGACTGAAGAAAAGTAAGGGCGCTGTAAATTTCCTTCATGTTCTTGCTGGTCTTTGCGGCATCAGCTGTGGCGAGCCCTGAGCGGACTGCAACGAGGGCAACTCCGGCAAGAGTCGCGATGATAGCGATGACGACGAGGAGTTCGACGAGAGTGAACCCTCGTTTTCGATAGGAGGAGGTGTGTGTTTTCATCTGGTGACTGAAGCTTGGATGTCTGGGCGCGGGGATCAAGCAGTTTTCACGACCGCAGGGGTTCTTACTGACATTCTCGCTGGTTTTGAAGTCTGTGACACTGGTTTCACATGATAAGCGGTTTATTTTACTGGTCGCGTTTAATTATTTCCTTTCCTGATCGGAATAGAGATTCGGATGGAACTGGTTGAACGAAAGATAGCCATAGCCAGCGATGACAATGAAGCAGATGGCGACTAGATTGAATGAAACAGGAACTCCGTGCGAGGTGATCAAATTGCCCTGGATTTTGGCTCCAACTGCGCCGCCCACAATGGCCATGATCAGGAAAGCGGAGCCCAGTTTGGCTTCTTCCTCTTCCATGCCGTCTAATGCAATTCCGTAAATAGTGGGGAACATAAGCGACATGCATCCCGACACGCAAACTAGACAGATGAGGCCGGGATAGCCGGGCATGAGAATTGCTCCACATACAAAGATAAGTCCACCAAGTGCAAAAATCATCAAGAGCTTGCCTGGATTGATAATACGAAGAAGCCAAGTGCAGACAAACCGGCTACTCAAAAAAAGGATCATGGAGGCAATGTTCCAATTCTGGGCTGCTGCCAGACTCAAACCCACCTCTTCCATCCCGTAGTGAATGATGTAGGTCCAGCACATAATTTGGGCTCCGACGTAAAACGCTTGTGCAACCACGCCGCCGGCAAAGTGACCTCTGCGAAAGATACGATTCGTAATTTCAAGGAAGGGAGCTTCTCTTTCTTCGCTTTTAAAAGTTGGCATTTTTGAAAAAGCAAAGAGAAGGAAGAAAAGAATAACGATGATAGCGATGACGAGATAGGGAGTGCGGACATTTGCGAGGTCAGCCACTTGGAGTCTTTTGAATTCTTCAGGCTGTGTTGCGTTGATTCCTTTGAGAGCGTCGGAAGTGGCGCTTGAAAGAACTCCAGGAAGTTCTTCAGAGAAGATGGGAATCTCTTCGTAAAGGGGGACGGTGACGTCTCCGCTTAGAATCACTTTTTCGCCCTCAATTCTCGCGCCTTCGGGTAAAATGGAATCTGGAGTGAAGATGAATTTGGTGGCAGACGGATTGTTTTTGCCGAGCTCTTCGGTGAATTTGTTGATTTCAAGCTGGGGAGCGAGGATGAAGGTAGCGATGGCCATGCCGGTCAGCGAGCCGATGGGATTAAAGGCTTGGGCAAGATTGAGGCGTTGCGTCGCGGTCTCACGAGGGCCCATTGCAAGAATGTATGGATTACAGGCTGTTTCTAAAAAAGCGAGGCCGCATGGTATAATATAAGAGCCCAAGACAAAAATTGGGAAGGAGATGGCGAGACTTGCCGGGATGGCGAGGAGCGCTCCGATAGCATAAAGGGCGAGCCCTACAAGGATGGCTCCTTTGTAAGAAAATCGCCGAATAAAGAAGGCGGCTGGAAGGGCCATGCAAAAGTAACCAAAATAAAATGCAAATTGAAGCCAGGCGGCTTGGGCGGTGGGAATGATGAAAACCTGCTCGTAAACTTTAACGAGCGGGTTGGTGTAATCGTTAGCGAATCCCCAGAGAGAAAAGCAGCAAGTTGTCAGGATGAAGGCCGCTAAAAATTGTCGCGGAACGATTGCTGGAGAGTTGTTGGATGAAGCCACAGTGGAATAGTTAAAGAAAGAGGGATGTCAGACAAATTCATTTTTGTGGAGATCAAAGTCTCGTAATTGCGTGAAAATTGCTAGGCTATCCCAATGAAAGATTACTCACGTCGCGAAATGCTGTCTTCTCTTGCCCTTTCTTCTGCCGCTTGTCTGACCGGATTGGGTCATGGAGAAGGGCATAATAATCCCATTGGGGTTTCAACATACAGTTTCTGGGGATTTCAGCGGGATGAACTGAGAGATATCGGAAAGTGCATTGATCTGGCGGCGAAAATGGGTTTTAACGGAGTTGAAATTCTGCAAATCCAAATGGAGGACTTTTCACCTTCGATGCTGCAAAAGATTAAGCGTCAGGCTTTCATGGCGGGAGTGGATTTGATGGGCTTTTCCACTCACCAGGATTTTGTCGATCCTAATGAAATCGTGCGGCGCAGAAATGTTGAACAAACGATCAGTTATATTGAACAGGCTTATGCGTTGGGGATTCCGACCTTGAGAATCAACACGGGTCGCTGGGGGACGAGCAAGGATTTTGATGCACTCATGGCAAATCGTGGAATTGAGCCGGTTTTGGAAGGTTACACCGAGGAGCAAGGATTTGAGTGGGTAATTGAGTCGATGAAGCAGTTGGTGCCTTACGCTGAGAAATGCGGAGTGGTTCTAGGTTTGGAAAATCACTGGGGCCTTGGGTTAACCCCAGAGGGTGTCATGAGAGTCGTGAACGCGGTAAAGTCACCCTGGTTACAAGTGACTTTGGATACTGGAAATTTTCTAGAAGATCCCTATGCGAGGCTTGAGAAATTGGCTCCGCATACCGTGTTGCTTCAGGCAAAAACCTACTATGGGAAAGGGAGGTGGTATACGCTCGATATTGATTATGAGCGGGTTGGTAAGATTATGAAGAAGGCGAACTATAAAGGTTACGTCTCGCTTGAGTTCGAAGGTCTGGAGGATCCCATGACGGCAGTGCCGAAGAGCCTCGAACTTTTGAGAAAGCACTTTTGAACGCGAGTCTAAAAGTCAGCGAGGTGTCTTGATTCTCCACTCGGCCCGATAGAAGACGGAAGGGTCGGGGGTGAGGAATGGGGCAAGCTTTGCCGTGATTGTGGTCCCGTTTGTTTGTCTTGAAAAAGATGCGGTAGGCAAAGGACTCCAGTTGATGAGGTCAGTTGATTTGGCTATCATGAATTGCTCGGCGCGAGCCCCTGCCGGATAATGGGAGCTAAAGGTAGCTTGGTTGTTGTTGGTTGCGGCCGTGGGGTTAATTGTCGGTTTTTTTTGGAGGACCTGAATCGCGATCGTTTTTGAAATGGTCTCATTCACGGCGAGGGTGTAAGTGGTGGTTTCAAGTGGCGAGACTTTTAGGAAGCCAATCCCATCGATCGTGAATGGTCTGACGTTATCGTCATTGAGAGTGATGGTTTCACTGCTATTGATGTCCCAGCGGAGGAGAGAACTTTGTCCAAGTGTGATGCGGGGGATGAGAGCGTCGAAGGAATTGATTGAGGCGTCAGGAAGAGTGACTGGGATTTGGTTTGTGAGGGTTCGGCCGTCGCTAAGTTCGATTCGGTAGGTATTGGAGTTGTCGTAGATTGGCGGCCGGACAAGGTTGTCTCGGGTTCGGATGGCATAAATCAATTCGTCGGTTGTCTCATCATAGATTTTCAGAACCGGGGGAGGGTTGTAATCGGTGGGAATTACCGGGAGATATCCGGTCGGGGTTCTGCCGTCGTTGTCGGTCTGAGAGATGGTAAGAGGCCAGTCTTTGAATTGTGAACCTGTAGATGGGAATTCAGGATCGGCATGGAGGGGCCAGGTTTCGAAGGTGATCCTGCGGTTCGCCTTGTTCATACGAATGATTCCGTATCCGGCACCGCGGTCGTGGAGGTTTGCTGGTGAGATGTTGCGAGTCTCATTGTAATATTGGTGGGTGTTTCCGGCTGCAAGGACCCTGAGATGATGAGGGAATTGAGAGGTGAGATTTGGTTTTCCGGAGGGCAGGGTGCCAACGCCATTAAAGAAAAAGTCACCCTTGTAGGGATTGACGGTGTCGGCCCGACCCGCAGAATTGTTGGCCGGGTCCCAGGCTCGCGGAAAGAAATTTGCGATGGCGGGCGCCGTGTAGGAAAAACCAGCGTCGGCAGGAGTTTCGATCCCATGATGAGCGAAGGTGGCGAGATGCTGGTCTCCCGCGATTTGGAACATTCGGCTGAGGCGGAGAAGTTCCCAGGCTTCATTGCGACGGTGGGTGGGCCAGCCGTGGGTGTCGCGGTCATTGAGGCCAAAATTGTAACCGCTGTTGGCGTGGGTATGGAGGTTTCCAAAAGGAGACTGTGAAACCACACATTTGAGTTCCTGATTATTCCAGTCTTCGGCCCAAGCCCGAAGGAAGTTCTTCTGGCGGTTACCGAGGAGGAATTGTTGGTTGAGATCACTGGGTGGATTGGAACTGCCTGTTTTGAATTTCCGGTCTTCGAGGATCGCAAAGCCGACACCACCGTAAGTCATTCCGGTAAAGTAGGTGGGAATCCCTTGGGCGACTGGAGGCGCTGGTTGGTTCGGATTGTAAGGATCCGAGTCGGGAAGATGAAGGGTCTGGGTGCGCTCGACCATTTTAACCCAAGAGGCGGGTTCGTCGTAGCCACCGGTATTTTGGTTGTTGGTGAAGATTCCGCCTTCGCCCCAAAGGTTGCCTTGGTAGATGTCATGATCGTCGGGGATGCAAACGGTGGGCCGATTTTTGGTGATTTCCCTGGCTTGCAGGACCCAGAGATACCATTTGTAAAGGTAGTCGTGGTGGCGGTTGAAATTTGTTCCGCTGTCTTCGGGCGTTGGCTGACCTTCGTAAATCTGATCGCCGAGGGCGAGGAAGACATCGGGGTTGTGTTTGGCAATGTGATTGAAGGCGAGAGTGTGAGGTTGCCAGAGGCGGACGGGCGACCAGTCGAATCCGTTGTTTTGGATTTTTCCGTCAGTGATCCGTTGGCAAGTGGTCGCGGCGACTGAAATACTCTGCTTCTCGACTGGGTTTTTACGAATGGTGCCCGTCCAACGGTAAGGAGAGCCGTCGATAGTCACGGTGGTACGGAATTCAGTATCGCGGGTGTCATCCCAATCGAGAACGCGAAAGGTAGCGTTGTAGGATGAGAGATTATCTGTGGTATCGACTGGAGCTGTAGCGATCGTTTGCCAGATTCCTTCTCTGCGGGTTTCGAGGATGAGATTCGGGGAATCGGTGAGGTCAAGAGGTGGGAGTTGGGCGGTGAGTTTTAGAGTTCCCCGGCTGAGAGTATACATTGTGCCAAGGATGGCGAGATGACGGTTAGATTCAGGATTGAGAGCTGGGCCGGCACCTGCAAAATCGTCGAACCAAAAGCGGGCATCGTTTGCACCTTTGTGAGAAAGAAGGGCGAGGGAACCAAGAATTTGAGCGGAAGGGATTTCGGCAGTGGCGCGGCTTCGGAAGGTGCTATTTAGGTCAAAGGCGTCGAGGGTGAGCTGGTAGGTGCCGGTTTCAGAAAGATAAATGGCGGTGAGATCAAGGCGTGTGTTATTCGAAAGCGCGACCTGAGGTTCTCCCGCAGCGAGGAGGTTGGTCCCACCGGTCGTCATGTCTTCAATGATGGCGGAACCATCTCCGCGGATGCCAAGGAAGACGCCGAAGTCTCTGCCCAAACCGTCGTGAACGAGGAGGGATCCTCGCCAATCAAGCGAGGGGCCGGCACCCAGGATGAAGCCGGATCGTGCTCCGTTTGAGCTCCTTCCAGCATGGATGCCGGTCCGGACCGATAAAGTAAAGTTTTGTCCGTCACCCCGAAGGGTTGTGTTGGTTTTGTGTAGGGTTCTTCGGTCGCGGTTTCCGAGGATGCAATTGACCCGCCCACTGCGAACTTCCCAGTCGTGGAGACGGTTTCCCCAAAATCCGGGGCCGGGCCAGACTTGGTTTGGAGTAGTGTTCCAATTCTTTAGGAAATTACCAGAAGGTTCGTTTACACTCCAGGAGTTTAGCCGAACGTTGTCGATGGATTGGAAGTTGAGTTGGGGAGTGGGAGTGCCGCGGAAGCGGATGCCAAGAGGTTTTCCGGTGTGGGCATCGAGGGCCCTAGGAGGAACGGCGAGGTGGTAGTGGGACCAAGAGCCGAGGGAGGGGGATTTGAAATTGTAGGTGCGTGAGGCAATGGTCTGGATGGCGTCATTTTCTTTCACATAGAGTTCGGCGGTGAAGTTTCGTTCGACGGGTGTGCCGGTCGATTGACCACGTTGCAGAGTAAAGTTCTCAAGTCTGGCGAATCCTCCGCCACCATTGATCGCTTGAAAGGATACGAAGAGTCGTTTGCCCGAAGTTGAGGCGGGCACTGGAGCAAAGATCGAGGTTTGAGTTTCGTAGGTTGTGGGGATCGTGGAGAGATCGGACTCGATGCTCTGAATAGCGGTTTCATTTCCGGTGATGGTATCGTCATCAGTAGTGAAGAGAATAACGCGAACGCGGTTGGAGGCGGCGTTCCAGTTGAAGGCATCACGCCATTGGTAGGTCACTTGAAAGATTTCACCAGCAGCGAGGGTGTGGCCGGTATTGATGGCGAAACGTCGCTCGCTGCCGGCCGCAAGAACGGCGTTACGAGTGCCATCGAGAGAGGTGTTGGCAGGGTTGAAGCGTGTTGCTTGGCTGGTCTGCTGGACGTTCCCAAGGTTATACCAGAAAGGAGTTTGTTCATAATTACGACCATCGGTTGGCGAAGTGTCATCGTTAAAATCACCATTTCGAATTCCGGGGGCGACGAGGGTGAGATTAGGAATAAAATCTCCGCCGGGAGTTGCTCCGCTGAAGATGGCGGCATCGAATCGCAGCGAATAAGAGGCTCCCGTTTCGATGAGGTGAGGAGTGATTTGGCGAATCTCGCCGGAGTCTTCAAATGAAAGTCGCCAGCCTCCATTTCCATAATCAGTACGGTCATTGATGACCTGACCAGTGCCTTCCCAACCGATAATGGAGGGATCGGTAACAAGTGTGCGATCGATGCCGCTGTTTATTTCGCCACCGGGATTGAGTAGGGACAGAGGAAGGGAAAAGGCAGGTGTAGCAAGGGCGGCAAGAAGAAAGCGGGGCACGGCGTCTAAGGTTGATGAATGAGACGGAAGAAGCGGATTTTGTCCGACAGAAGAATCATGCTTTGGGAAAATTTACCAACGCCTGATCCATAGAAATGTTCTTCTTCGCTTATGGTAGGCAATTGACCGCCCGGGAATGGATCGCCCCAATTGATGAGATCGGTTGATGATTGAAGTCGGAAAAGCGCGGCTTGCCCCAAGCTCGAGATCGGATAGCTGATGGAGGTTGAATTTGATATTCGGGAGGCTTTAAGTGGATGATTACTGGTGAATTCGGTGGGATTGCTCCCTGTGAAAAACTCAAGTCCGTTGGAGATACCATCGAGGTCGGGGTCGGCCTCAAAAAGGGCATTCCCACCAGATAAGGCGTGGGTTTGCTCAGACCAAACCTGATAGGCATCTTCGGCGCGAATCAGGGCGATTTTGTTGCCTTGGTAGTGGTAGTCAAAGAGATAGCCTGGAGGAGGGATATTGGTATTCCGGAAGCCATCAATGAGTGAGTTGTAGGTGATGATCGGGTAGATAACTTCGGTGAGGTTTTGAGCGGACCAGCTCAGGGTGGTGTTTGATAGATCGAGAATTCCGGTGGAGACCAGGTGATCTGCTCGGTTGCCGTCGATTTCAAGATGAAGTTTTTGGGGTGAGGCATTTTGAATGGTCAGGGTGCCAATTCCCTGGCCGGGCGAGATGGTTCCCGCTCCACTGAGAGAGCTCGTTAGAGTTCCGCTTCCAGAGAGGATGGCTTTCTCAGAAATAATCACATCGGAGGAAAGAGTGACGTTTTCTGCGAGGATGATTTCTCCCTCTGCAATAATAGTGGGGCCGGTGTGCTTGGGCGACGATTTGATCAGAAGGGTAGAGGTTCCGGATTTCTTCAGGGTGGCTGGTTGCTGATACTCTGAGATTTGACTTTCGAGAACAAAGGTGGCATTTCCATCTCCTGTGATTTCGAGGTCGTGATAGAGAACGAGGTCTTGTTTTAGGAAGAAGGAAAAAGCTGGGCCCATTGCTTCAAGGGCTAGGTTTGCAGGGGTTCCATCGAGGTCATTGGTGAACAGAAGTTCGAACCCGTTCAAGGTTGCGGACTGGGAGGATGCTCCGTCAAACGATCCAGTGAGGCGCAGGGAGTTGAGCATAAAAGTGAGATCACTGATACGAGTGAGGTCGTTATCTATCTCGTAAGAAAAATCCTGAGTCACTGGAAAATCTAGGATGCAGCCGGGGAAGGAATCAGTGCGAAGGAGGGTGTCGGGTGAGTTGGTTTGAGGATCGGCCCATACGGAGTCTTGCGACCAATTCAGGAATGCTGAAGGGGTAGGCTGGCCGCCTTGCCCGAGAGTTCCGCGCTGGAGTTTGAAGTCATCAAGTCGCGCGAATCCGTTACCAGTTTGGGCTGCATTTACTTCTACGAAGAGACGTTTCCCTTCTTCACTGGCAATGATGGGATTAAAAAGGAAATTTTCATTTTGGTAGGCCGAGTTGCTCTTGGATGTTCGGGATACGAGTCGTTGGAGACTAGTACGGGGGCCGCTAATGCTGTCATCAGATGTTGTGAAGAGAGTGACAGCGACGAGATCGGAGGAATCATTCCAATTAGAGGCGTCTCGCCATTTGAAAGTAACTCTAAAAATTTCCCCGGTTGATAGGGTGTGGCCGGTGTCTAGGCCTGCGGCGCGGGCATTGGATTCGGCAATTATGGCATTACGAGATCCATTGGCGGAGAGGCTGGTATTAGTGAAGTTTTCGGACAAGGTGCCGGTCCCAATATTTTCCCAAGAGGAAGTTTCAGCGTAGGTTTGCACACCGCCTTCGCCGCCCGCATCAAAATTTCCGTTCCGTAAATTTCCGTCAGCAAGTGTAAGGTTTGAAATGAAAGTTCCTAGCGGTAGTGGTTGGGGATCAAGAACGAAAGCGTTGTTTAGGTTGATGGAAGAAGGGGCCTTTGTGAGTCCGGCGTGACGTGGCTTGTCAATGGTGGTTTCGAAGGCAGTGAAGGAATTTAGAAGATCTGCGACAATTTCGGGGTTTGCTTCTGAAAGGTCAGTTGATTCTTCGGGATCCACTGAAAGATTGAAAAGAAGGAAGGGAGACTTGCTTGCGTTTTTAGCGAGCTTCCAGTCGCCTTTACGGACGCTCACTTTGGTGTCATTACGGATCGTGATTACTTCATGGGGAATGCCGGGAATAGTTGAATTGAGATAAGGCAGAAGGCTGATTCCATCTATCTCGGCTGGAGGAAGTCCTCCTGCGGCATCGAGGCAAGTCGGAAGAATATCGATTGAGTGAATGGGGGAGTGGTAAGTGGAGTTTGCGGGAAGGCCGGCTCCGGCAATGATCATGGGAACGCGAGTTCCCCCCTCAAAGATGGAGCCTTTAAAATTTCGAAGCGGGGTATTGTCTGCTCCGGTATTGTTAGCACCACCGTTATCATTGATGAAAATGACCAGCGTGTTATCTGTGAGCGAAACTGATCCATCATCTGCAGGGTCATCTAGAGTGTTCAGGATGTTCCCGATTTCCCGATCCATCGTGAGGACCATTGAAGCGTAGTTTTTTCGTTTGCCAGTAAGGGAGTTTAGTCGTGGGTCATTGATGTCTGGCGAGGGGCCGATGGGGCCGTGGGGAGCAGTGAAGGAAACATAGAGGAAAAAGGGGTCAGGATCGGCATAGTGGCGCTTGATGAAATTTACGGCGCCAATTCCGAAGGCATTGGTGACGTAGTTGTTGCTGGTGTTCCAGGGTGGGGTTGTTTCGAGAACAGTGTCGGCGAAGGGGGAGGCAAAGGTCTCGCGCAAGGTTCCTGATCCGCCCACAGCTCCGATGCTATAATTGCGGGATCCTTTCCAGATCCCAAAAAACTCATCGACGCCTTGATGCTCGGGCCGATTGCCGGCTCCGCTGTCATTGGCGCGTGCACCGAGGTGCCACTTCCCTACCACTCCGGTGGTATATCCTTCAGACTTCATGCGGTCGAAGATGGTGATGGTGTCGGGCGAGAGTCCATCGACGTCATTGGCTCCCATGAGATTGTTGATGTTGTATTCGTAGCCGATCCGTTGCTGGTAGGATCCGGTAACAATGGCGGCGCGGGATGGAGAACAGACCGCGGCTGTGTAGGCATTGGTGAGAAGGGTTCCGCGCTGACGTAAGGCGTCGAGATTGGGCGTCGGAACAGTCGACTCTGGTTGCCCCGGGTTGAGGGTCTGGATGTAGTCATCCATAAATCCCCAGTCGGCATATCCTGCATCATCGGAGATAATTACAATCACATTTGGCTGTTGCGCAAAGAGCGGGAAGACAAGCAGCAAGAGAAAGAAAAGACGTATGTTACCCATCACCGCAGTCCATGAAGGAAATAGCCCCGCAGGTCGAGCTGATTTTAGAGAGTCTAGCTGGCGCCAAATAGTTAGAATTAATCTTTCTTTGGATTGATTAGGAGAAGGGGCTGGCGGTTTAAATAAAGAGAGGGACTATCGAAGATTGGTGCATGGGAGATCCTTCGCCGAAGCTAGTGAATCAATTGGAATTATAGCCAATGCGGATCCCCACAGAAATCATTTACAATAGGGGCTGTTGAGATGTTAATGACCGTAAGAAGGTCCGTCTAAAAAGACCGTGTGAGTGGCCTTTTAAAAATGAGAAGGGTTAGTCGACCGCTACAGCGGCTTCATGTTCTTCTTCGGCTTTTTCCAAATCGTATTTCTCTTTGGCGATGACCCGGATCAGCTTGGTGAGCGTGATCTCCCAATTTTCAAGAAGTTCTTTGGCTCGTGGCGAGTCGGTTTTCTCGGCGTGCTCTCCGATGAGTGACTTCACCTCCTTGATGTCAGGCGCGCGCTTGACAGGTCGAGCGACAACCATTTCGGGATTGAGTCGACTTTGGAACATGCCATCGATATCATAGACGTAAGCGATTCCACCCGACATTCCGGCGCCAAAATTTTTCCCAGTGAGTCCAAGAATGACGGTCGCGCCGTTGGTCATGTATTCGCAACCGTGATCGCCGACACCTTCAACGACCGAGGTTGAACCGGAGTTCCGGACGCAGAAACGTTCGCCGGCCCGACCATTGACGAAGAGTTTGCCTCCGGTGGCACCATAGAGGCAGGTGTTCCCAACAATAGAGTTCTTGGCGGCAATAAAGTCTGAATTCATAACCGCCGATGGGCGGACGATAATCTCTCCATTGCTCATGCCTTTTCCAACGTAATCGTTCCCTTCGCCGATTAAGGTGAGTTTAATGCCACCGCAAAGAAATGTTCCAAATGATTGTCCAGCGGAACCGCGGAAGGTCAGGTCAATGCTCTCTGCCGAAAGTCCATGGTTTTCATATATTTCAGCGACACGCCCGGCTGTGCGGGTGCCGATATTACGATCGGTATTTACGACTTCGTATTCCTTAGTGAAAGGCCCGCGGTCCATGAGACCAGCGGTTGGATTCTCCCCTTCGGCAGTCCCGGTATGAGCGGCGAGATCTTGGAGGATTTGAAGATCGAGAGCCGGCTTGTGAATACCATCGTTACGGTCTTGGGTGCAGATGCGAACGGCGTTTTCGTCGCCCTTGTCGGAAAGAACTTTTTTCAGGTCGAGGGTGTTGGCCTTCGGGTGATCGGGCACCTCCCGCTGAGCGAGGAATTTCTGGGGACGACCAATCAGTTCGTTCATCGAACGGACGCCTAGAGATGCCATGATCTCGCGTGCTTCCTCTGCCACTCCCATCATGAAGTTAACGACGTGATCCGGTGAGCCTTTGAACTTGGCTCGCCACTTTGGGTTGGTAGTGGCGACTCCGACGGGGCAGTTGTTGAGGTGGCATTTGCGAACGTAAACGCAGCCCATGGCAATCATGGCGATGGTTCCGAAATTCATTTGCTCTGCTCCCAAAATGGCGGCGATGACAACGTCGCGTCCGGTGCGCAGACCTCCGTCGGTGCGGAGGGTGATGTTGTTGCGGAGCTTATTCATCATGAGAACCTGATGAGCTTCGGAGATTCCAAGTTCCCATGGAAGTCCGGCGTGCTTTGTGCTTGAAAGTGGCGAGGCCGCGGTTCCGCCATCGTGACCTGAGATGAGAACGTTATCAGCGCTGGCTTTGGCGCAACCGGCAGCCACAGTGCCGACACCAGACTCGGCGACTAGCTTCACGGTGACTTTGGCGCGCGGGTTCACTTCCTTGAGGTCGTGAATGAGTTGGGCTAGATCTTCGATCGAGTAGATGTCGTGATGAGGAGGAGGGGAGATCAGTTGCACTCCGGGCTGTGTATTACGCAGGCGGGCGATGAGGGCGTTGACTTTGTGCCCGGGAAGCTGTCCACCTTCTCCAGGTTTAGCTCCCTGTGCCATCTTGATTTCTAGCTCGTCGGCATTTACGAGATAGTGGGCCGAGACTCCGAAGCGACCACTTGCGATTTGCTTGATGTAGGATCGGGCAAAGTCGCCGTTCGGGTATGGCTTGAAGCGACGGGTGTCTTCGCCTCCTTCACCGGAGTCGGATTTTCCGCCGATACGGTTCATTGCGATCGCGAGAGTTTCGTGAGCCTCGGGCGAGAGAGCACCCATGGACATAGCCGCGGTCGTGAAGCGTTTCACGATTTCCTCTGCGGGTTCGACTTCTTCAAGTGGGACGCTGGAGGCAGGGGCCTTGAAGTCGAGGATGTCTTTAATTGTGATGGGATCGTTGGCGAGAGTGACCTTCACGTAGTCGTCATAGTCTTCTTTTTTTCCGTCGCGGACGAAGGTGTGAAAATTCTTGATGATATCGGTAGTGATAGCGTGAGCTTCGCCAGATTTCCGGTAACGGTTGTAGCCGGGGTCGCCTAGGTCGAGGACCTTGTTCTTCTCGACTTCCGTTTCGAAAGCAGCGCGATGGCGCACGAGGGATTCCTCTGCGATCTCATTGAAGCCAACCCCGCCAATTCGTGAGTGAACAGCGGTGAAGGCGTAATTTACCACTTCTTTGCCAACACCGAGGGCTTCAAAAATCTGAGCACCCTGATAGGAATTGAGGACGGAAATACCCATTTTGGACATAATTTTCAGGATGCCTTTTTCGAGGGCCTTGCGGTAGTTTGACATTGCAAGTTCCGGAGTCATTCCTTCGCCAAGTTTCTTCTTCGTGTCAGTCGCAACGACTTGTCGGACCGTGGCGTAGCCGAGGTATGGACAAACCGCGGTGGCTCCAAATCCAAAGAGACAGGCGATCTGGTGAGTGTCGCGTGCCTCTCCGGTATCGATGACGAGTGAGGTGCGGAGACGTTTGCGGCAACGGTTGAGGTGATGGTGAACTGAACCAGTGGCAAGGAGTGATGGAATTGGGACACGTTTTGCCGAAGTGGCACGGTCTGAGAGGACAAGAATTTCGACCTTGTTGTTCACGGATTCCTCAGCTTCAGCGCAGATACGATCGAGTGCTTTTTTCATGCCGTCTTCGCCTTCACTTACGGGCCAAGTAGTGTCGATGACCTGAGTGGAGAAACCATGTTCCTTACGTTTTACAAGAGTTTCAAGTTCCTGCTCATAGAGAAGAGCGGATCCTAAGCTGAGAATGCGGGCATGTTTGGCGGTTTCTGAAAGGAGATTGCGCTCTGCCCCTAGTCCAGCTCCCAAAGTCATAACAGCCCACTCACGAATCGGGTCGATGGGTGGATTGGTGACTTGTGCGAAGAGTTGTTTGAAGTAGGTGAAGAGAAGGCGTGGGTAGCGGGAAAGGGGAGCGAGAGGAATATCATCGCCCATCGAAAAAACCGCCTCCTGTGCACCCTTGATCATCGGTGGGAAAACCATGTCGAGATCCTCGGCAGTGACACCGTGGGTCACTTGTTGGCGAGAGAGCTCGAGAGGTTCGATTTCTAAGGTCGGGACGTGCGCGGAAGGGTCAGTAAAGTCCTTGAGTTCGACACGATTTTCATCGACCCACTTGGCATAAGGCTTTTGGGAAGCTAGCTGTTCGCGGATTTGCTTATCGTAACAAACTTCACCGGTCTCGGTATTGGCAGAGAGCATCTGGCCGGGTCCGAGGCGTCCGCGACGAATGATCTGCTCATCAGGAAGAACGACGGCTCCGGATTCGGAACCAATATAAAGAAGGCCATCTTCAGTGAGGGTGAAGCGGGACGGACGAAGGCCGTTACGATCGAGGCTGGCACAAAGGGTTCGACCATCGGTGAAGCAAAGTCCAGCGGGTCCATCCCAAGGTTCGGAGAACGAGCGGATGTAGTTGTAAAATGCACGTTCCTCTTCAGTAATATCAGGGTCGTGACGGAAGGCGGGAGGCACTAGCATGCGCATGGCGTGCTCGAGGCGCCGGCCGGAAAGGACCAGAAGCTCGAGCGCGTGATCCAGCGATGCCGAGTCAGATTCTTCATCGTGCATGAGATTTTTGACGAGCTCAATGTCATCGCCCCAAAGTTCGGAGCTGAAGAATTCCTCGCGGGATCTCATCCAGTTGCGGTTCCCTCGAACCGTGTTGATTTCACCGTTGTGGCACATCATGCGGAAAGGTTGCCCGAGTGGCCATGCGGGGAAGGTATTAGTGGAAAAGCGCTGGTGGTAGAGTGAGATTCCGGTTTGAAAATCGGAATCCTGAAGGTCACTGTAAAAAGCCCGCAGGGTGGCTGGCATGGCGAGTCCTTTGTAGCTGATGAGGCGGCTCGAAAGGGTGGGGATATAAAATGCGGCTTCGTCTTTGAACTCGCGCTCTATCTCGCGACGAACGAGGTAGAGGAGTCGCTCGAAATGATCTGCGTCGACATCAGCGGGGCGACTCACGAGCAGATGGGTGATTTCAGGCTGAGTGAGGCGTGCCAAGTTTCCCAATTCGTCCGGATTGACGGGGACCTCTCGCCAGCCGACGAATTTGATATTGCGTCGGGTGAGGACTGATTCGGTAAAGGATTTGATGTTCGCCGCAATACCTTCGGGGAGGAAAAAGACTCCAACTCCTAGATCGCTTGCTTCGCCGGTGTAGCCAAATTGTTCAGCAGCTTTTGCAAAGAGAGGACGGGGGATTTGGCAAAGGATGCCGGACCCGTCTCCGGTCTTCATGTCGGCGTCGACGGCTCCCCGGTGGGTCATATTGCAAACAGAGGTTAAGGCGTAGTCGAGAATATCGTAGGATTTCTCTCCGCGGAGATTGGCAATAGCTCCCATTCCGCAGTTAGCGGTTTCATTATCCCATTGGTGCAAAGTGCCTGAGGAATCGGGAGTGTGACGTGGATGGTAAAATTTCATGGTCGGAAAATCGTGGGAGGATCAGCAGATGCCGTGCCCTCCGGAAGGGGAGGGAGAATATGGTGGAGCGGAGGGAATTGCCAAGTGGAACTTGTTTCTAGAATAAAATTCAAAAAATCGTGAATTTTTGTCGATCTTGCTGGCCCAATCCGTGTCGTTCGAATTTTAGCGTATTCATTGTTGACCTTGTTTTTCCATCGGGAGTGGTTGTCCAGCAAATCTCGGGGGAGCTTGAAGCAGAACTGATGGCGGAGGGTAACCAGATCCGACAGGCCGCTATAACGATTGGGCCGATACACTAGGGAGAGCGCAAATTAGATCCTCCCCACGCTTCTCGGCGGGGTTTGTGTCACTTGTAGCGCTCCGAGAATCAAGGAAGGGCGTCGCCGCGTGAATCTGAAAGAAACTTTTTTTATGGATTTCGGACTTTGGATTTCGGACTTTTTTGTGGACTGGACTCTAGATGAGCGCCCATCCTTTCACAGGGATGAATACGATTTCGACGGATATCGAAGGCAGGGAGTTACGAGAAGTTTTCGTGGAATCGCTCGAATATCAAGAGTTGCTTCGATTGAGGTTTAACGAGCTTCGGAAGCCGCTGGGTCTTGAATGGACTGAGGCTGAAGGTGAGGCGGACAAGCTCGATCGACATTTTGGCCTTTATCATCGAGAAGTATTGGTCGGATCGGTTGTGGTCGCTACTCTGAAGACCGGTTTTGCCAAGCTCCGACAGATTGCGGTGGCCAATTCGCAGCAGGGGCACGGGGTGGGGAAAAGTTTAATGGCTGCCATTGAAAGTTTCCTCGCCCGTGAAGGGGTGAAGAGATTTGAGCTTCATGCGCGGGTCGATGTCGCGGGGTTTTACGACTCGCTGGCCTATCATCAGCAGGGACAAATCTTTGAGGAGATCGGACTCCCTCACGTCAAGATGATCAAATTACTCAGGAGGAATGAGTCAGCTTGATCCCGGCGATCACGGCAATCAGGCCTAGGGCCACGGAAAGGAAAACTTTCAAGATCGCAAATTGGGTCAGTCCGGTGGTCCAGAGCGAGTGGGTGTCCCGGGCGAAGGTCGAAAATGTCGTGAATCCGCCGAGGAATCCGGTTGCTAGGAGAGGGAAAACCCATCCTGGGGCGCTTTTACCGGTGAAGTAGCCAAAGAGGCAGCCGATGAGAAAACAGCCGAGAAGGTTGCAAACGAGAATACCGGCTGGGAAACGCTGGATCGAAGTGTTTTGGGCAAGAGATTGCACCCCGGAGGAGAGGCCGTAGCGCGCGAGTGAACCAAGTCCGCCGCCAAGAAAAACAAGAAGAGCGTTCATGAGAGGGTTTGCATGAGGGCTTGGATTTTTCTAAAATCCTTGATTCCGGGCGCCGATTCGGCGCCGCTGGCAATATCGAGGGCGGCTGGTTTAACTGCAGTGAGGGCTTCGGCGGCATTTGCCGGGTTGATGCCCCCAGCAAGAAGGGTGGGAATCTTCGGGTGCTTCTGCACAAATTTCCCGGCAATGGACCAATCGAAGGTTTTTCCGGTGCCGCCATAGTCCTTTCCGGCAGGTGTATCGATGAGCAGGGCAAAGTTGTAGGACGGGAGTTCGTAATCTGGGAGCTTGTCTGCGGAGACTGCCTTGATGACTGGAATCCCTTGATCGATAAAAAAGTTCACTTCTTCCTCGGTTTCATCGCCATGAAGTTGAACGATATCGATGAGGCACTCATCGATGAGTTCAATGGCGAGGGGGAGTGAATTATTGACGAAGACTCCGACGCGGAGGATATCGCCTGCGACATGCGAAGCAATTGTTGAGGCGTTTTCAGGCGAGCAGTATCTTTTTGAGGAAGGCCAAAAATTTAAGCCAAGAGCCGCGACCTTGAGTTCGGCAAGGCGTTCGGCATCCCCGAGTGTCGTGACACCACAGATCTTCAGAGAAGGAATTGAGGAAAAAAAATCGTCGAGCATGTGAGTGGAGAGGCCAAAAGTAACATTCTCGGGGGCCGCTGGGAATGATGGAATGTCTCTTCCTTGAAAGAAGATCTCCGGCCGATTATTTCGGTGTTTGAATTGGGAGTTGGGAATAGGATCGATCTGGAGAGCTTCTAGAACGAGGGCACAAAAAACTCTCCGGTTATGGAGAGTTAGGCGGGTTGGCAAAACACTGTAAAAGTGGCGGAGCGGACGGGACTCGAACCCGCGACCTCCGGCGTGACAGGCCGGCGCTCTAACCAACTGAGCTACCGCTCCGC
>JAQWSX010000030.1 GCA_029242935.1 Akkermansiaceae bacterium | reverse complement strand
GCCTGCCCGGTTCCCCAGCCGCTCTCGTTGTAATCTGGGTGCTTCCAATCGGTGGAACTGTAAGCGGCATTGCCAACCACGACGTTGCTGTTGCTCTGAGCGACCCCATTATCGAGAAAGCGCCAACCATTTGCCTCGAAGTCGAGGAAAGTTTGCCCGATCACCCCACCTACTAGCATCCCAGCGTCTGGGTTGATCCCACCGCCAGTCAACCGTGGGTCGCTGCCATCCGTCGTGTAATAAATATTTCCTTCCGCAGCAGTGACGGCGAGATCAAAGCCGCTGGAAACAATTCCTCCGTGCTGCGAATAAATCGGCGGATCGATGGAAGGATAAAGATTGCGGGAACGGAGTTCACGAATGATAGATCGACTGTTGCTCTCATCATGAAGAATGGGAATATAGTGATCTGTGATAACGTCGCGCTCAACCGCCCAATGCTGCTCGCGGGTAAAGTAAATGGGATTGTTGATGGTCGGTGGATAGTAGTCCGCATCAATATTGGTGGAACTTGACGGAGTATTTCCATAAGGCGTGTTATCCTGGGTGTCGCCCCAGCGGGCGGACTCCGCAACGATCGCCTTATCAATCTCATCAGCAATCTTCCGGTAGCGCGCGACCGACTCACCCTCACTGAGCGCACCGCCATTGAACATATTCTGGTGAACACGATCGGCAAAAAGTAGCAGGAATTCATCATTCCGGCGCAGTCGCTGGAATGGCGCTCCAGATCCCGAACCTCTATCGTAGCGATTCCAACTGAGTTTATCTAAAGCGATTTCCTGATCCCAAACTTGAAAGCGGAATTTGCCGTCGCCACTGATCGTATTGACTGCACCGTAGCCGTTCTTGGTCGGCCAGTCTTCGGCATCCGCGTAAAAGTGGAGGAACATGTAGTCGATGTAGTTCTCGAGATCGATGTAGTCCTTCACCTGATCGTAAACGCCATTGTCGGTGATGTTACTGTTGAGAAGACTGGTCATGGCATTCCAACGAGACCTGGCTTCACTTACGACGTGGTCCTTGTTCACCCTCCAGTCCTCTTCCCTGCCTCCGAGGTGTTCGGCATACCAATCGTCTTCAATTCGCTCGGTCAAATCGTGGACGCCAAAGTAAAGTCCATTGTAATAGAGGTGAACAAATCGGCCATGTCCGCTGGCATGGCCCAAATCAGTCATGCTCTCCTTCATCCAAACATCACGGGTGTATTGCGAATCATTCGGGCGATAGCGGCCGCTGCTCCAAGTGTTTAAGGCCCAAGAATCCGTGAAGCAGGCTCGCAAGACAAGCTTGTTAAATGTCTCAACTTCCGAGTCTTCAAAGAGCGGGTAATTTAACTTGGGAATGCCGACCGTGGAACTGAAAGTAAGACGCATCGAATGCTTTTGCATCCGGTTAGGGGTTCGACTTGAATTCCCCTGTGTTTCGATTTTGCAGTCTTCTTGAAAGCCCTTCGTGCCATCCGGGAAGATGTATTCAATCGAGCATTCCCGCTCGAAGCGACCTCTTGGATTAGTGAGGACCCCACCGTTCCCGCCAGTAATATCCCCTTGTTTCATCGAAATTGCCATGGTTGGAATATCGAGCAAAGCTTCTTGCACCGTGTAGATTCCGAGGCCATTTGTGTTATTTACGACACGCGGATCCATTTCGTAATCCGAAGCAACATTCTGCCCGACTTGGCTGTCGAATCCCCAATTCGAAGGCCATCCGGGTGGATCGGTTGGTTGCCGCACTACATCCTCGATAAAAATATAAGTATGCGTATCCACGTTGGTGGGGAGCCAATCGCTGAAAGTGGCAATGGCACGCACAGTACTTGTTGTGCTAATAGTGATAGGCTCGGAGTAAACGGTTCCTGAACTTGGCGTTGGTGGCGTGCCGTCCAAGGTGTAGCGGATGGTCGCTCCTGGCGTATCCGAGGTGATCACCAACTGGAAAGGATCGGTGTAAAATCCACGATCATTTAAAAAGTTGGTATCTTTAACGACACCAGGGAAAGCCGAGGCGCTATTAATGGCTCCCGGCGTGGCACTTTGGAAAAAAACAAGAGGCCCTTCCCGAGAGGGAACACCATAAGAAGTGTCTGTAAATTGTTCGGGGAAAGTCGGAGAGAAACTATCGTCCACCGTAGTGCCATTTGGCCGGACGATCGCGAGATATTCACCTCCTGTGCTCAGACCAAAGTTAGTGTGAGCATAGCCATCGGAATCCACGGTGTCTTCACCTGAGGCGAACACGACGAGGTAGCCCTGCGCGGAAATCGTAATGTTGGGGAAGTTCCATTTGGTGGGGTTCCCTACACTGTCAGTGAGGTAATAACCATCGAGATTGACCGCTTGATTGTTAGGATTGTAGATTTCAATCCAATCTTCGCGCCGGCCAAAGCCATCTTGAAGGCCGGTGACATTGCGGGTCAGGATTTCATTGAGGCGCAACGGAAGAAGGGCATTTGGAAAGTCATTGATATTGGTGGGGTCGGTGCCTTCGCTGACTTCAAGAGCATCGTTGAAGCCATCGCCATCCGTGTCTGCGAGATTGGGATTTGTGACAACTCCACCGGCTCCCGCGAGTTCATCAGCATCGCTCAGGCCTTCACCATCCGTGTCGGCGAGAAGCGGATTGGTGCCGAAGGTTTTAACCTCCTGCCCATCATTCAGGGTGTCGCTGTCGGTGTCCGCGAGGGTAGGATTAGTCCCAGCGCTTTGTTCCTCCACATTAGTCAAATTATCGCTGTCGCCGTCATCGCCGCCCGAAACAGTAGTGAGCGCCGCGAAGTAGAGGAGCTCCCAGTCATCGTCCAAACCGTCATTATCCGAATCGTTGACGACCTCGATGTTGAAGACTTCATCGTGAAATGCTCCCGCAGCATCGGCCGTCCGGACCCTAATGCTCAGGGTCGCTCCGCCGGCCAGGGCACTGAGATCACGGTCGACCCGCAAGATGTTTCCGGTGATCTCAAAAAGCCCGTTGTCAGTGCCACCCTCGCCTTCCCGAAGGGAATAAGTGAAAGTATCATCCGGCGTAGGGTCAGTCGTGGTGAAAGTTCCAACAGCCGAGCCAATCGTCGCAGCCTTGGCAACGCTAAGACTGGAAAGCGCGAGGTCATTGGGTCCATCGGTTGCAATCGGCGCACCAATCTCCAGTCCGTTAATGAAGACATTATGGGAAGAACTCGGATTAGTGACCGAGACAATTCCTTTCAAGGTCACTGCTCCTGCACCATTAGTGACAACATTGAAAGTAATGACATTGTCCGCTAGTGTAGCAGGTTGGCTCGTGAAAGTAAGACGCTGACCCTCCGCTCCGCCTCCGCTCCAATCGGCCGCTCGCCCACCAGTTGAGCTAACATCGTAGCCCCAGATTTTGATGGGATATTCCGTGTTAGGCTGGAGGCCAGTAAAGGCGAGCCGGAGACCACTTCCAGGTCTGCTTGAAAAACTGCCACCCGCGAAAAGAAAGTCGCGCCACATCGAAGCCTCTCCTCCGCCACCATTGTTCGAACGATCCCGATTATCAAGATTCACGCTTCCAATGGCGTCCACATCGAGACTCACGCCACCGGAAAAATTCTTGGACCATGAATCTCCGAGATCTGAGTTGCCAGAGGACAACGATTGCCACCCACTCTGAGTCGTTGCGTTGGCATTGAAGTCGATGCGAAGAGTCTGTGCGGCCAGAGGGAGAGAAATTGCTCCCAGAGTCAAGATTTTGGAGATGTAGACGCTCACTGTCATTGAAGATTAAGGTTACTTCCTCAAACCTTTCATTCAACATTTAACTCTCCGCTCAGAGAAGTCTGGGAGTGCCCGTCCGTGCCAATAATTACCTAAGATTTGCGAGAACGTTACGGGGAAATTTGTAGCGGGTGCCATTTTGATTCTCACCAATAACCGGATACTTACGATTGCGCGGCTTTAGAGCTACGAGCAAATACATCTCTCCATCACTTAAAAACGAGCGGAGATAATCGCTTCTGCTCAAATTAAAGAGCCCGGCATACTTTTCAAATTCTCTTTCCTGTGGTTCCTTTTCATCAACCTCACCAGGTGTAAACCAAAGCCTAAGATCAAAGTGCTCTTCATCAAATCTACCTTTGCTCTTCCCGGTTTGAATCCCCCATTTCATGGCGACTTTGCGAACGGCTTCCTGAACTTCAGCCTGAAATTCCCTGATGAGATTACGATCAAACTTGACCACTTTCCCTAGGGGATAAACTTCGGGATTTAGGCCATAGCTAAGCTTGCCATAGGTTTCCTCCTTGCGCCCACGCCACCACATTTGGGATGGATCGCGCGAAGGTTTGCGCTGGTATGTTGCGAAGATCTCGCCGGTCTCGAGGTGATAAAGCGCCCAAGGGAAGTCAGGCTGCACGACATCATCGTCGTAAGTTTGGTCCGGTCTCGCTCCGATGCGGCCACAAATGGCTTTCCACCGGTCATCGTGCCCACAGTTTTCCTTGTAAAGTTCCCATGCCAGAGCGTGCGCGATTTCGTGGAGAATCGTATCGCGCACTTCATCCTCAGCATTCAAAATGGTGAGTGGGCCACTGAGTGAGATCTCCCGAGAACTCATATTGCAAAGCCCGAAACGCTTCTTGGCAGAATCCATTTTCCCGATCCACCCCAGATCGATTAGCCCATGGGCTCCCATCTCTTCCTGAAGCAGATTGAAGGCCTCTTTTAAATCCATAAATACTTTTTGAAGAAAATTGAAATTGAAATGTCGTCCTCAACATGTGGCGAATGAATCCAAAACTCAAATCATGATTTTCCTTGCGGCCTTCTCCGTTGATTGACTTCAGGCCATGCCCTCGCCAATCTCTGCGCGATGGCCGAAATCTCCCACCTCGATGAATCCGACCAACCACTCATGGTAGACGTTTCGGCGAAAGCCGAAACCGTCCGGGTCGCCACCGCGACCTGCCTCGTAACCCTCGGTCGTGTGTTGTTATCGCAAATGGACGATGGAGAACTCCGCAACAAAAAAGGCCCAGTTCTTCAGACCGCCATTTTAGCCGGAATCACCGGGACTAAAAAGACCTCCGACCTGATTCCGCTCTGCCACCCGCTTCCGCTCGACTCCGCCAAAATCGAAATTACGCCGTACAATGACGAGTCACTACTCATCACGGCGACCGCCAAAACGACTTCCCGCACCGGAGTTGAAATGGAAGCTCTTACCGGAGCCTCCGTAGCTGCCCTGACACTCTACGATATGTGCAAGGCCGCAAACCCAGCCATCGTAATTTCAGATCTTAAACTCGCTAAAAAAACTGGCGGCAAGTCTGACTACAAAGCATGAAAGCACTCATTCTTACCGGTGGAAAATCATCCCGCATGGGGCAAGATAAAGCGTCACTTAAGATTGGCGGCGTCACCCAATTGGATCGCATCGTTCCGTTGATCAAACCCCTCACAGATCAAATTTTTCTTTCAGTCGCACATGACGATAAGACCCAGCGCTCGCTACCCACACTTCCAGACCTAGAGCCTTCCCCCGGCCCACTAGGAGGGCTTCAAGCAGCTTTCTCTGACGACCCTAAATCGTCGTGGCTCGTCATTGCCTGCGATCTTCCCATGATCCAGAAAGAAGATCTTGAATCCCTTGTTAAGCAGAGCGATCTCTCTAAGGACGCCACCTGCTTTCTCAATCCTCTGGATGATCATCCGGAACCTCTTTGTACCATTTATTCGCCCTCGGCAGCGGGTAAGCTAGCCAAGGTCCTCGAGAAGAATCAGCGCTGTGCCCGTCGTTTTTTGTCATCGCTCAAGCGTATAGACTTGGTCCCTTCTGATCCGCGTGCCTTGCTCAATCTAAATCGTCCCGAGCACCTCGTGGAGCTGCAGCACCTCCACGAACACGGAGCAATTGAAAAAGAAGTGAAGGTGGAATATTTTGCTAGGCTCAGCTACGAAGCTGGGATGGATTCCGATGTTCTTCATACTTCCGTCGCCACCCTTGCTGGCCTTTGGGAAGAACTGCGGCTCAAGCATCATTTCTCGCTGGATCTTCCGCATGTGAAACCGGCAGTCGATAACGAGTTTGCCGAATGGACTGACCTCCTCTCATCTGGCCAAACTATCGCCTTCATGCCACCCTTTGCCGGCGGATAAAAATTATGTTTTCTATCCAAAAAACTCCAATCGATGTAACGGCACTTCGCCACCAGATGGCCGATCCCACCTGCGGAGCCCTCGTGGTTTTCGAGGGCTTAGTTCGCAATCATCACGAAGGTCGTGATGTTGAAAACCTCCACTACACCCATCACCCGGTTCTCGCGCAGAAGGAAGGGGAAAGGATTGTTGCCGAAACGATGAAAAAATTTCCTATGGCTAAGGCAATCGCGCTCCATCGCATCGGAACCTTGGAAATCGGAGAGTGCGCCGTAGTCACTTTGACAGCCTCGGCTCATCGCGAAGCGGCCTTTGATGCCAACCGTTATTTGATCGATTCCCTTAAGGCCCGCCTACCCATTTGGAAACAGGAAACCTACGCAACGGGTGAGGTAGAGTGGACCAGCCCGTGCCCAAATTGTGGACCTGTTCCGCATTCATGATCATGCCCTTAGCCCGGTGATCGGGGATGGTGGAGAATTTCTATTGGCCTGAGTATTCATTCATTCTAACCTTACTAAAATGTCGGAAGAATGGTATTACGCAAGTGGAGGCGCCCAACAAGGCCCCGTTACGATCGATGATCTGAAGGCGCGGCATGCTGCGGGCCAGATCCAAGCTGATGCTCTCATTTGGAAGGAGGGGATGGATAATTGGAAGCCATGGAATCAAGTTGCCGAACTTGCCTCCGCTCCGGAAATAGTCACCGAAGGAGCGCCAGTAAGTCCGGCACCTACCGCCGATCCGGTTGGTGATCAAATCTACGCTCCACCTGCGACTAACCCATATGCCGGAACCCTGGGTGGAGCAGGCGGACCTACAGTGAATCCCCCAAACTATCTCTGGCAATCAATCGCTTGTACGCTTTTGTGCTGTCTGCCCTTTGGAATCGTTGGGATTGTCTACGCTGCCAAGGTTGATGGACTATCAGCCACCGGAAAAGCTGCTGCTGCTTTGGAAGCTTCCAATAAAGCCAAATTTTGGTGCGGGCTGAGCTTCGGAACAAGTATTGTATGTACGATTCTATACTTAATTTTGATGGTTGCAGTGGCCTAATGGCGGTGCGTAAATGGTTGGTCATCGGGCTAGCGCTTGGCGCAGCTGGAATGGTAATTTTGGTGAGGGGTAACTTCCGTGGTCTTCCACCTTGCCCATTGCACTCCACCACTGAGCTCTATTGTCCCGGATGTGGTGTTACCCGAGCAAGTCGTGCCCTCATGCACGGCGACCTAGGAACTGCACTTCAGATGAATGCCGTTGCTATTCTTCTCATGCCTCTTATGGCATTCGTGATGATCCGTGAGATTGCCGCGTGGGGATGGCAACGTCCGGAATGGCGGCCCGGAACCGGCGGCCGCTGGGGAATCAGACTCGGTTTCGCGGTTATCCTTTACGGAATTCTGCGTAACCTCCCCGGATTTGAATTCCTTCGTCCCGGAGGTGGCTAAGATAGGCCTGCTTTTGCGAGCTCCTCAACAAATGCTTGTTCCCAATCCACAAGTTTTCGGATTTTTAATGAGCCGATGGCAATGCGACCGCTGAGAATGTGGAATAGCATGTTGAAAAACTTTTCTGGCGTCTTTACCGTACCTCAGAAATAAGGTGGCGTGTCACACATTCTTATCATCGGAGGCGGACCTTCAGGATTACGGGCTGCTGAAGTTGCTTCCAGCGCCGGCATGAAGGTCACGCTATGTGATCAGAAGCGATCGGTAGGGCGGAAGTTTTTAGTAGCTGGAAAAGGGGGGCTTAATCTGACGCACTCGGAGGAAATAGAAACTTTTGTCACTCGCTATCAAGGGCCAGATCAACCGCACGACTTTTGGCCCAGAGCTCTAGCTGATTTTGACAACAAGGCAATCCGGGCCTGGGCCGCGCGGCTTAACGTTGGCACCTTTATACAGAAATCTGGCAGAGTTTACCCAAAGGCTTTGAAAGCCGCTCCACTACTAAGGCGCTGGGTTGAGAAACTCCGTCAGCAGGAAGTGGACTTTCGTATGGGTCATCGTCTTGTTTCGTTAACGGGTGGAAAGGCCTCTTTCGAGGGCCCAGATGGGGAAGTGAAGATTCAAGCTACTGCTATTATTTTGGCTCTTGGTGGAGGGTCGTGGCCACAAACCGGATCAGATGGAGCGTGGGTTAAAACGCTTGAGAAAGCCGGAGTAAAAGTGACTCCTCTCGCGCCTGCAAATTGTGGTTGGGAAGTGGATTGGTCGCCTGAAGTGGCAGAACACCTAGAAGCTCAACCCTTAAAAAATGTAGTGGCTTCAGCCGGCGGAAAGATCGCTCCGGGCGAGATCATGCTCACGCGTTACGGAATGGAAGGGGGCCCCCTTTATGCACTTGGGCCTGCCCTCCGCGCGATGGAAGTACCCCTGCTCACTTTAGATTTTAAACCAACTTTCACGATCGACAAACTGGTGGATAAGATGGAGTCGGCAAAAAAGAACTTCCTCGCTGAATCGCAATACCGTTGGAAGCTCAGCGAGCCAATGCGTCTGATCCTAGACCACTTTCATGGTCCATTTTCATCTGCAGAGCATCTTGCGCAACATGCTAAGGCCTGTCGTATTCCACTCACCAAAGCACGTCCGATTGAAGAAGCAATTTCCTCGTCTGGAGGAGTTCCATGGCAGACAATAAATGATCAACTTATGATCAAAGCCCTCCCAGGAGTCTTTGTAGCTGGTGAAATGATCGACTGGGAAGCGCCAACTGGCGGTTATCTTTTGCAGGGATGTTTTGCAAGTGGAACGCAGGCCGCAGAAGCTGCCCTAGCCTTCAACAAATCAAGTTCTTGTTGAGTTGAAATATTCGCTTGTTGGAATCAGAGAAATTCTTGTGAACTTGATGTTTAGAGACGGGATGGGTGAAATTTATATGCCCAAAAAGCCGCCAATTTCCAGAAATAGAAACGGCGGCTTTGTGTTTTTAAAAGAGGGAGCTGTTAGTCGACCTTTTTGATCCGCAGCTTGCGGAAGTAAATAAGGCTGCCGGGGTCGTGGCCTTGTAGGCCGATAGTGCCTTTGCTGAGACGCTTGGTTTTTTCCTTGTGATCGGCTGGCTCGGTATATTCGTTGGTCACTTTCCCATTGATAGTGACGGTGACTTTCTTCCCTTCGACTTTAATGTTGTAAGTAAACCATTCGTCGTCCTTGTGGCCGGGCTCCTTGACATCTTGGAAGCTGTATATACTGCCGGTCTTGCGCCAGTCCTTTTGCGTAGCATTGACCTGACATTCGTAACCCTGTGAAGGCCAGCCCTTGTCTTGGAATTTAGTGTGAATGAAGATACCCGCATTTGCATTTTTAGCGGTTTTGACTTCGCACTCGAACTCAAAGTTCTTGAACTTAGCATTACCGTCTGCCCCATAAAAGAGGTGGGCACGGGGACCTTCCACTTTGATCGCGCCGTCTTCAACGGAGAAGGTTTGAGGATTTTCGGAATTGACCTTCCAACCTTTAAGGGTTTTTCCGTCGAACATTTGAATCCACTCCCCAGCGAACGAGAGGGAAGCAGTGGCAGTAAGAATGATGGCGATTAATTTCATAATGTGAGATCGGGGTTTAGTCTTTCGTGGCGAAAATGCGAACGAAAAGTCGGTTTTGCTTTCTGATCTCATATCGATGGCTGCCCTTGGCATGGTGCGATTCAAACTCCTAATAGTGGCCTCAAATCTGGCCAAATTTTATTTTACGGCTTAAGCCGGACGCCGAGACGGTAGAAAAGCCGGACACTGGTTATCGGCTGAATGACTGAGTAGAGCTGACGCTCACCGCTGATAGCGACGGGTGGTGAATTGACAGGGGACCATTTAACAAGGTCTGAGGAAGACTCCAGTAGCAGATCGGCATCGGGCCGTAGGATGTTTACAGAATAGGAGGCGATTACGGCGGATGGGCTCAACGTGATATCAAGGGGGAATTGGTTGTCCGAGACTGCGGGATCGGTGCCCAAAGCATATTCGAAAAGGTTGGAGAGACCGTCACCATCGTTATCAAGGCTCGGGCTAGTGATGTTATTAGAGATCACCCAGTCGTCGTAGGTGAGCCCGGGGGACCCAGCTCCAGGGCTCCCGGCAGAGGCCCGCCAGTTGAGGTAGTCATTCCCATATTGATTCTCGGCGATTTTGGTGAGCGAAGGACCACCGCCGTCTGGGCTGATCGGCCAGGGCGCGTTGTTGTTGTATTTGACGCGGTCAACACGGACGTATTGCACCTCGTTGAGATCGTTGACGGGGCCAGGGCGCGCGAGTTGGACAGTCTCGCCACCCCCGGAGAGTTTTCCGGTGAGCCACTCGAAAACACGGGTGCCATCGGGTGTGGTAAATTCAGTATTAAATGCGGTGAGACTGCGAGTGAGAATAATACGTTCACCCGGAGCCATAACGAGAGGAGAGCCAGCAGGAAATTCGTAGTCAATTCCATCGCTAAACTGCCAAGCTTTACCAGTCGTATTGTCGAAGAGAGAGACCGAAGAGTCGCTAATATTTAGCAGTTCGAGGTATTCCGAGGCACCATTGATAGCCGGATTGTACATGATCTCGGAAATTATGATGGGGCCGATTTTAGGCGCGGCGTTGGGCGCGGCCGGGGTGGGATCTTCCAAGGCGATGAAGTTGTAGGTCCCCGATCCTGGTTTGTAATAGTACCCGAGGGTGGTCCCTTCAAGCGACGCTCCAAAATTTTCCTTAAACCGGTAGTCAGTCAGAACGTCATTGGTAGCAGATGTGAGGTGCACGGTTTCGCCATTATCACTGAGTCCAAAGCCGGTGATCCGATTTGGATCGGCACTTTCAGGGCCAAAATTGGTGTCTTCAAAGAAAGTCAGGTAACCATTTGCCGGAAGAATAGTATCAACGGAGATGCGATATTTGTCGAGATCACTACCATCATCGCTGATGAACCAGCCACCAATATTGACGGGGCTAGAAGACCGGTTGTGGAGCTCTATCCAGTCCGGCGCTGATCCGGAATTTGCAAGGATTTCATTGATAACCACCGTCTTACCGATTTCAAAGGGGTAGTCATCAGATGAATAAATATAGAGAGCGCCACGGTCGGCGCGGGTGGCATTCGGATCGAGGACATGGGCTGGGTCGCCACTGTCCTTGGCGGGTGATTCGGGCAAAAGCTGGAAGTTGAGAGCCACGGCATCGACGAACAGAGGATCAGCTGTAAGATTGCTAGGGCCCACAAGCGAAGTAGTATCGCTCAGACTATAGGAGACCGTGAGCGTGGAAAGGGAATCGACGCTCACCGGCACCTCGCATTTTGAAAAAATGCTGTTGGTCACGATGGCAGAGCCTCCTCCTTTGCCAAAGTTCTTCTCAAAAGAAGAGACTCCCTCGGCGCAATCAACAAAAGTGTTTTGATCCACTAAAATAGCAGAGCCCGCATCTTTGACCCCGACGCCCTGAAGGCAACCAACGATAAGGTTATTTCTCATAATGACAGTTGAACCTTGGCCCACTGAGATTCCCTTGTCGGAGTTGTAAAAAATCGAGTTCCCTTCGATGAGGATATCGACACATTGCTCGCCAGTATCGATTCCATCGCTGTTGAATCCACGAAAGTTATAAATACGGCAACCCTTGATGATGCCATTGGTAACACCATCGTAATCGATGGCATCGGTATCGACAGAGTTGTTACCGAGGAAAGTCGTACGATGAGTTTCGGCATAGCCACCTTTGATATTAATGCCATCACCAGTAATAGGAATGTCGACAAAACTGTCACGGAGGATGGTGGAACCACCTCGGAAAAAGAGAGGGCCCCGTCCACCCGAGATGTCCAGAAAGTCGATGACAACATCGGCATTTAAACCAGCAATCCCCGCCGGATAAAGAGTGGGCTCTTGACCACGCGAAGCATCCCGCACGATGAGATGCGTGAGAGTGGAAGTAGTCAAAGGTTCTTCAAATGAAAGTCCTCCCCAGGTAGTATTGCTCCGTCCGCGAATGATAACTTCCCGCCCAGCTGTACCCTTAATATCAAGAGTGCCCATAACGCGGATATTGCGTCCAGTAGCCATTTCGAGAACAACTCCGGGATCGATATCTAACGTCGTGCCAGCAGGCACAATAAGATCGGTCTCGATAAAATAGGGTGAGTTCGCGAGCGTAAACGTCGTATCTGAAGCGAGGGTGCCCCCCGTAACAATTCCACCAGCAGGAATGAAGTTGGCAGTTAAAGTTGCAGGCCCAGCGAAATTGAGAATTGTGGTCGCTTCTCCCGGAAGAGCTTCCCAGGAAGCGAAAGTAAATCCGGGAGCGGGAACAGCTTCGACAGTGGTATTGAGGTTCGGAAAAAGTTTGAGGGTCCCTGCTTCGACTTCAACACCCTCAATACGGAAGGAACCAGAACCATTGGCCACGAGAGTAATATCAACAGCAGAGTCGATGCGAAGTTCAGAGTCGATCTCGTCGTGAACTTCAGTCAACCGTTCTTCATTATAGTCTTTGATTTCTTCGAGATCGCGGGCCTGATCATCAGCATCAATGCTCCCATCCCACTTCTCTTTGTGGCGATCGAGTTCCGGTGTGATAGCAGCACCGAGGGAATCGATGATCTTGTTAATCCGAGCAGAGGAAAAAGTAGAAGCAATATGGGCAGCGTAGCGCTGGGCCAGCCGGGCTTTAAAAGTGGGTTGGTTCTTGATGCGGTCAAGCAGGGCGTCATCCTTCAAGATGTCATCGAAAACATTACTATTAATGTCCGAATCTTTAAAAGTGCGATCCATATCGGGGAGGAACCACCGCCATTTACCGCCGGGTTTGTGAGCCTTCCACATCTCGCGATTGTGGCCCCAGCTCGTATTATTGGCGAAGGACTCGGAAACGATGAAGTCGATGAAGCTATCGAGATCAACGCGCGACTCCACAAAGGCCCAATTGCCAACTTCGTTGATGTCATTCGCGTCGATAAATTCTAGGAGTTCAAGCCAATCTTCTAAGTCACCATTCTCGACACCTAGAGTCGTGCTACTGCTTGTAAAGCGGCCATATCCAATGTGGTCATATTCGCCATTGTCGACACCGTAATGTTCGAAGAGCCATTGCTCGTCCCAGCGTGAGCGAATGTTATAAACTCCCCAGTATTCTCCATTTAAAAAAACAACGCACGGGCGAGAGGCATTGGTCTCAGCCTCGAGGCGATCTTTTGCAATGGTGTTCCACATGGCATCGCGAAGCATCGCATCATCCCAATCATCGCCACCTTCGCGAAAAGCAATAGCAGTATGAACAGGAATATTGCTTCCGGGGAAAAGGTCATATTTGATGGCATCGTCACCATATTTTCCGCGCAGAGTGAAGTTAAGAGCCTTTTGCTCGTGAGATCCCCAGTTGTTTTCGCCGCCTATACGGAAGCCACCATTGACTTGGAACCCCTCACTCCCATCCACCGGGAAAAATTCAACATGCCCGGGTGCGTCCTTCTTTTTGTAGACCTCATTCATTCTACTGCGAACCGGTTCATGATCATTATCATAAATACCGATTTCATCACCAAAGAGAGTCTCAGGATCGGCAACAGCGGAGACGATGGGTAGTCCGTTAAAGGACTCTCCATAA
>JAQWSX010000025.1 GCA_029242935.1 Akkermansiaceae bacterium | reverse complement strand
TCCTCGTTAACATCATAAGGAGCAAGGAATTCAGGGAGAGTTCCGTCTCCAAAGGTTTTCTTACGCTTGTCAGCAGATGCGACAGCCAGAGAAGCCAAAATTAGGCCGCTTGTAATCAGTTTTAGTTTCATAATCTTGTTTTTTGGTTGTGGGTCGGGGGACACCCCCATCTAACTCCTATGTTGCTCAAAAAGCAGTGGTGGTTACATTTTTTGTAAAATATCACTCTTTTGCGTTATTGAACAGGTTAAAGGCTGATTGCTGCTCTTCATCCTGCGTCTCAGTAGGCTGCAAAGGAAGGTCCTCGACCAAGGCTTGCTCTTCCTCAAGTTCTGCCTCGAAATCCGCCACAAGCTCGCTCCACCACTCACGCTCATCCACCAAATCTTCAATCATGTCGTTTTGTTGAATGGAATCGAGAGTCTCCAGCAATTCTTCATTGACCATGTTGGCCGTAACTGGCGGAAAAGTCTGTCCATCGATGAGAATATTTGCGCCAAAAAAGGGCGAAGATCTCAGCAAGAGAGGATACGCCTTTTGCCGTTGCTCCGGAGTCAAACTAAGCTGTTGTGACAATCGGTTCAGGCGTTCAGTCGATTCGGCACGAAGTAAATTCAGTCTCTCACGCACTTCGTGCGAAGGAGCATTGCTACCCATTGACAATGGGAAACGATTGGCAAGCAGGGTGTCGTTCTCTAATGATTCCCTGATTCTATCATTGGGATACGGTTGCCGGGAGGATTCCGTTGACCTGGCCACGGAAGATCGGGAGTTTTGCCCATAGGCAGAACCCGAAGAGGAGTCCGTTTTGCTAATAGGCTTGTTTTCAGAGCCAAATCTCTGAAAGAAAACAACTCCCGCAGTCGCGATGAGGGCACCCGCGAGGGTTGCTGAATAAATGAATTTCATGGGTTAAGGTGTGATGTGTTTGAGGAGATCGTCTTCAGCCAAGATCCCCTGCTGGAGATCGTCTTGCTCTTTGAGCAGATCTGAAAATTTCTCTCTAATTTTTTTAGCCAACGCTTCGCTGCTTCGCCGCATAATTTGGCGCTGCTCAGCATCAAGATGAGGAGACATTTTAGCGTGAGACTCCAAAAGTCGGAGATGAAACTCAAAAGAAGCCCTTTCACCTGCCTCCTTGATCCCAACCTGAGTCTCTGCGAGAACCCTGCCGATTTCACCTTCCTGTTCAGGGCGAATTTGAATTTGATTCCGCAAACTGCTCAGCGCCCGTTCTTCCCATTGATTAACGGAGACCTGCTGAGGCTCGACCCGAGGGGTTTTGAGGATCTTTGAAGCGGCAAAACCGGAGCCAAAGATCACAGCAAATCCCAAAGCAATCAAGACCCAGTCACGGATCCGGCGGGAGGGAAATCGATTGATTATTTTCATGATACAAGTTCAGGAAGATTGAGTTCAGGGACAGGTAACACAGTTGGGTCACCAAGCGAAAAAAAGTAAATCAGAAGAGTAATCACCAGAGAGAGCAAACCAAGAACAAGAGAGATCTGCCGCCAGCGAGCCAACCGGATTTCTCGGTCTTTTGAGCGGAGGTCCGCGAAGACCGCCGCCGCGAGACTGCGGGGCGGAGCAGAAGGAGGCTGAGGCTCAGGACGAGACCGGGCTGTCTCCAACAACTCGTCCAGAACCAGGTCCAGTGGTTCTCTTTGCTGCTGATTTTGATTCATGGTGGATTGATTGGGGGCGTTGTGATTCGAGATTCCGGAGAGTTTTTTTCATTTTCTCCCGGGCACGCATCGCAGTAACTTTAATTTTAGAGGGGCTCCATCCTGTTTCGGTGGCAATTTCCGCGACTGATTTTTCCTCAAGATGAAGAAGGCGGATGACCATTTGATCGCGAGGCTTGAGAGTCGCAAGCAATTTTTGCAGAAGTTCGAGAGAAGAATTGGCAGGCTGGACATCGTAAGCATTGGGATCGAAGGACTCTGAAACATCTTGGGAATGATCCATGTCCAATTCCGAAAACTCAAGTACCGGCCGAGATTTTTGGCGGCGGAGTGACTCGTAACAAGTGAGAGTTGCAATACGACTAACCCAATGTTCAAACGGACTCTCCCCGCGGAACTTTTCAAGACGCGTGAACAGCTTGACAAAGATCTCCTGAGTGAGGTCCTCGGCCGCCTGATGGCGCGGAAGATTCCTCCGCACGATCCTAATAACCAATGGGTAAAGGGTTTCCACCATTTGTGAGCAGGCCCCCTCATCCCGGTCGACCGCCCGAGCAATAAGCTCTGGATTGACTGGTTGAGATGAACTGTCATGACTCATTATTAGGGTAGCGGTTAGATTACCTCCTGTACAGTTAAGACGCCGATCGGGCGCTTTAGTTACATTTTCCTGACCAGAAGGATTTTTCGAACTATGGAGGAGAAAACATGAATACAACATGAAGCGCCGGAGCAAATGGCATGATTAAACTGGCAGATTGGCAACCAAAAACGTCCCACCTGATCAGATCGTCGATGAAGTAATCCGAGCCTCAATACCTTTTACAAGCTACCCAAATGAAACCACTCCCCATCCTCTTCAAGATGCTTCGGCTTGCTCAAGGCCACCTTAAAAGCTTAGGGTCGAAGCATCGCTTTTATCCGGCCTTTTGATTTGCTCATTCACCTCCTTTTCCTTGGGCTTGCAGGTTCTGCCTCGGTGTTTGCCCGAGAGAGTGCTCTACCCGCAAACACCCAAGGTTTTTTTGACGATCATTGTATCAGATGCCACGGACCCAAGAAGGCCAAGGGGAGCATTCGACTCGACCTCCTCGATGCGCGGATCGCTCAGGGGCTCGACTTTGAAACTTGGAACGAAATCTATGACCAACTCGCTCAACGCGAGATGCCTCCGGAGGAAGCGAGGCACCACCCCAATGATGCGCAGCGCGCGGGGATGATCTCTTGGCTTGGAGGGGAGTTAGAGAAAGCACGATCCTCGCCACGAGTGCGCCATCTCTTCAATCAGTTTTTCTTTGGAAACCAAGTCGACCATGAAGCTCTCTTCTCCGGCGAAATCAAAGACCTCCCTTTTTCACCACCCCGCCTGTGGCGAATGAATCCCAACATCTACAATCGAACCAAGAAAAGAATTTTTAAAGACCACTGGATGGAATTACGCAGAGCCCGTCAGCCCTTTTCACTGGAACGGAGGCCCGGAATTAACGATTACGCAGAAGGCCTTTTTGCCGACTCAGCAACGCTCGAAACGCTCTTACTCAACGCCCGCGGCATCGCAGAACACCAGCTGAACCGCGATATCCCCTTAATTTTTCGGACAATTCTCGAATCCGATGGACCTCCCACCCCGGAGCAAGCCGAAGCCGCGGTGCGATTTCAGTTTAAAACGCTAGTTCTCCGCCCTCCCAGCGAGAAGGAATTAGCCCGCTATCGGGACTACTTTTTACAATCGATTAAAGAATCCGGCGGCGACGTTCGGGCAGGCCTTGAAGTTTGTCTTAAGGCCATCGCCCTGAACCCGGAAGCAGTTTATCGTATGGAGCTCGGTCTCGGGTTGCGGGATGATCATGGCAGGACGATCTTGTCAGACAATGAACTAGCGTTCGCGATTGCATTCTCGCTTACCGATGATCCACCAGACCAAACCCTTTGGTCGGCTGCACGAAGCGGAAATTTGGGTAATCCTGAACAAATTCAGGCTCAACTGGAGCGTATCCTGAGAAATCCAAAAATTGCCAAGCCCAAACTCCTACGTTTTTTCCGCGAATTTTTCGGTTACCACCGCGCTCCGCGAGTCTTCAAAGATGCCAAACGTTTTAAGAACTACGACTGGGGAATCGTCGCTAATCAATTGGTCCACGAAGCCGACCTCTTGGTCTTACACACCCTGAAACAGGATCGGGATGTTCTGCGGCAGTTAATCACCACCGAAAAATATTTCGTCGGTCACATCGGGCTTGAAGCAGATCCAAAAAATCTCGAGCAGCGCCTAATTGCCCTCAGGCGACTCTACGATTATTGGAGAGAAAAGCCGTGGAAAAAGCTAGAATACGAGCTCGAGGCCAAGGTCCGCACGGAAATTGAACGACTTCATCCCTACTTTGAAGTCCAACCCATGAAGCATCGGATGAGTGGAGGCCTGATCAAGGATTACATGCCTTATCTTACCATTTG
>JAQWSX010000015.1 GCA_029242935.1 Akkermansiaceae bacterium | reverse complement strand
TTATAAGATCTCTGACAAGGGGCTAATGCTCGATCAGTCATACCTCCGCGAAAAACTTGCTCAGGAGTATCGAATCGACGTTCGCGAAATCACGATCAACCGTGTCTTCAAAAACGAAGTGCGGCTCACCCTGATGTATCGCGACGTCCCAGAACTCCGCAAAACCATCCGCTCTAACGTGAAGGAAAAACCTCCAAAAAAGGACCCATTCTTCTACTAGGGTTACAAGGAGGAACCGAGCATCAGCCAGAGACCTTATCCCAGACCAGGAGCGCGGTCTTGACCGCTAGAATGCAGGCTACCACCAAACCAAGCCAGCACGTCCCGAGGATCCATCTTGGCACCTTCTTCTCCCCCACCAGCTCTTTCCGAGTCCCGAGGTAAATCAGCGCCGCGGCCAACATCGGTAGCCCTAAAACGGTCAGAGCCTGAGCAATCGTAATCAAGGTCACAGTTCCTGAGCCACCTGAGAGCGACCACGAAGCGACCCCCATTCCGATCAGAAGAGCAAAGCAAGTCAGTATCCTCGGCATGGCATCAGAAAGACGCCAACCCTTCCCTAGACTATCCGAAAGGATAGTCCCTCCGATCACCGCATTGACCAAAAAAGAACTAAAAGCTCCAGCCATGATCCCTAAACTGAAAATCACTTTCGCTCCTTTTCCGAACAAGGGCTCTAGTTGCTTCGCGACATCCCCAACACTCTTCAAATCAACCACATCGGCGCGACCATGAAAGGTGAGCACTGAAGTAATCAGAATAAAAGAGGTCACGATTCCCAACACACAAATCCCAAAGATCGAATCCCTCAACCCTTTGCTCCAATCAGCCAACTTCCAGCCCTTCTCCCGAACAAGGTAGCCTTGATAAAAGGCTCCTCCGATCGAGAAAGTCGTTCCAATCATTCCCAACAGAGGAATAAGATCACTCTTTCTGCTACTCGTTTTTTGAATAGCCTCTGGCTCCAACGCTCCAAAAAGCACCACGATGAGATTACCGGTAAAAGCAAAGATCATTACCAGCACGAGAATCTTCATCAGCCTCTCGATCTGGGAATACAAACTCCGAACGCGAAAGAGACAGAAGGCTACAAAGAAATTGATGACCAAAAGCACCATAAGCCTCGCGCCAGTCCCCGCTAACAATCCCCCATCGCCGATATCTTCCACCAATGGTTCGAGGCCAGCAATAATCGCTAAGTTGTTGCTCGATTGAAATAAGGCCACGACCAGAAAGAGAACCAATCCCACAAACAAAGATACCCCACGCCCCAACCGTACCGCCAATTCCTCACACAAACTTCGTTCATAAGTCACCCCAAGACGGGCTGCCAGCGTCACCATTCCAATCATCAGAAATGTCGACAGTGCTAAAACGAACCACGCCGGAAAACCAAAATCAGCGCCCACTCGCGAGCTCGTCAGGATACTCCCCGGCCCCAGTACCACAGCCGCAACAATGATAGTGGGTCCTATTTTTCCAATCAATTCATTCAGTCGTCCAATCATCTCGTTTCTCCAATTAATCTTCGCGGATTTTCTTCAATCACCTTTCGGATTTCAACTTCCGAAAGCCCCAACTCCTTCTCCAGATTCTCCGCCACCCTTGGCATCGTGATCGTAGAACCAATCAAGTGACTTTTATCTGGCGACCGCGCCACCAAATCGTCTCCAATTCTCACATCTCTCCCCAAAAAATGATAATCGCCGACCCCCATTCCGGCAGCGGCAATGGCGTCAGTCACCATCACAACACGGTCAGTCCCAACCAGGTCAAGATAGTTCTTCAAAATTGCAAAGGGAACGTGCGCCCCATCTGGAATAAAGCTGATCCATAAATCATCTCTCAGAGAAAGCACGCGCTGGATAACGTTATCATGTCGATTTAACTCCATCGGACATCCGTTCCCCAGATGAGTGAACATTTTCAAGCCAGCTTCAATCGCCCCCTTCAATTGCTCTATCGTTGGATCACAATGGCCGCCAGCCACACAAATAGCCTGCTCCGTCAAAAATCGCGTCACCGTAAATCCCTCATCCCGCTCCGGCGCAAGCGTCACGATTCTCGTCAACCCCCCTGCCGCCTCAAGAAGTCGCTTCATCGCCCCAAGATTCGCCCGCCTGGCGTGCTCCACCGGGTGAGCCCCAATATATCCCTGGGTTTCGTTCAAAAATGGCCCCTCAATATGGATTCCCCGGATTAGCTTGCACCAATCCCGATTTTCATCCCGCAATTGAACCAAGCGCTCCATTCGGGAACACATGATTTCAAGATCATCCGTGATGAAAGTTGCTAAAATCCCACCAACCCCATCCTTCTCCAAGGCCTCGTGTACCTTGCGTAGGTCTTCGCCACTTATGAGATCGCCATTAAAATCGACTCCCGCGTAGCCGTTCACCTGTAAGTCGAACGCCCCCATCATGACTCTTTCTTCTCAAAAAATTCGCGAGCCCGTTCGATATCTAGAGGTAAATCAACTGGAATTCCTTCGGCTGCCGAAATTTGCGCCGCCCATCCCAAATCCGCAACCGGGGCTGAATTTACAAAGCTAAGATACGATTGCTCGCCCTTCCGGATGCATTCCAAAAAATGTGACACACAAGCCCCCGTTTGATGTTTCATAACATCTCCGCTATCCGGCGTAGTGGTATCAGCAGGCCATTGATGCTCTTCCGTTCCCTCCGCTTCGCATCGCTCAGCATCGAGAGGGTAAATCCACTTTCCATCGGTCGTTTTCTCCGACCAAACACGAACCTTTTGCGGACGATCAAGCAGTGAATCAAAGATCAAGCCACCCTCCGTTCCGTGAATATGATGGTAGGCGTCGTAACCATTTGCTTGATCAACATTCCCAAAACAAAAACCCGTTGCCCCATTGCTGAATTCGATCTGCAAGTTCCAAAGCCCGGGGATATCAAAGTCGCGGCGATGAACCATTGAGTTCGTCGCATAGACCCTCACCGGAGTCGCTCCCTGCTCGGCCATAATATTAATCATCACCGAGAGCGAATGAATGATCCCCATCCCGATTGCATCTCCCATGCGGTCACCGGAGAGCTTCCATTTCTTGTCATCGGCAATGTTGATTGGATGACGATAGTTCACTTGAATTTGGGTGATCGTTCCGAAAACGCCTTCGGACGTCATGCGCTTGATACGATTTTCCAGAGCATCAAAATTCATGAGATAATCCACGAAAGTCACCAATCTCGGGTTCGCTTTCTCCAACTCAATCTGACGCAGAAACTCATCGTAACGGGTCGCACAGGGCTTTTCACAAAAAACATGCTTCCCCGCCTCCATCGCCGCGATGGCTTGCTGTCCATGCGCCTCATTCGTACTACAAATGATGATCGCATCCAAATCAGGCACGCTCAACATTTGCTCAAAATCATCAAAGTAGAGATCTTCTTCAATGCCCAGTTCGTTCATCACCTCAAGGGCCTTATCTCGCCGCCGCTGATGAACCCCGACCACCTGAACTCCCTCCTGCTCGGCAAAACGACGCAATAAGGTCGCACCCATCCAACCCGCGCCCACTAAACCGATTCCAATCGAACTCATGCCGCCCCCCCTTTACCCAACAAACTCGCTGCCGGTTCATCAAGATAGAGTCCACAGTCTCCATGTTTTTGTAAAATCGACGCAGGCACATCCGGAGACACTTCCCCTTCAACCGAGTTACGAACCGCTTCGGCCTTTCGCTCATCGGGCACGGTACAAATGATCGTCCCGCTCTTCATGATCTGCCGGACCGACATCGAGATCGCCTTTTTAGGCACCGCCTCCAAACTCGGAAACCATCCTTCGCCAAATTGCTGCTGGCGACAGGCCTCATCCAAATTCACCACCAAATATGGCTTCTCCGTTTCAAAATCTGCCGGTGGATCATTAAAGGCCAAGTGCCCATTCTCCCCGATCCCCACAAAAGCGACATCAATCGGGGCCTCCGCGATCAAAGCACCTACGCGATCACACTCCGTGTCCGGATCATCCTCGGCATCAATGTAGTGAAACGCTCTCACCGGAGAAGGCAATTGATCCTCAAATCGTTCCTTCAAGTATTTCCGAAATGACGCCGGATGCTCGATCGAAAGGCCCACATATTCATCGAGGTGAAAAACTGTCACTTGGGCCCAATCAATCCCCTCTTCCTGGATCAGGGCTTCAAGCATTTCAAACTGCGAAGCTCCCGTCGCAACGATAATATTCACTTCCCCCCGTTCGGCCTGAGCCTTCCTCATCTTCTCCGCGCCATCCGTAGCCGCCGCCGCACCCATTACTTTCTTCGAACCAAACCGCTGACAATTCATAGACCCTTATGATGGATTTCCTCTCTCCTAGGTCAATCTCATTGCTTACTGAAACGAATTCCTTCGACATTCCATATCACTCGGGAGCATTCTATCCTGATGAATCACTCGCGCCGACGTTTCCTCAAAACAGGCACCTCTGCCGGAATCATCGGATCTCTGGGTTTTAATCTGAACCTCCAGGCCGCGCCCACCGCCAAAATCCTCGATACGGGCATTATCAGCCAACTCCCAAATCGCTACCATGGCTGGCCCACCCTGACCCGATGCAAAAACGGACAACTTCTCGTCGTCTGTTCAGGCGGCCGCGAGCAACACGTCTGTCCCTTCGGACGAGTCGATTTCCAACGATCTAATGATAACGGAAATTCATGGACCTATCCCCGCACGATTCTCGACGGCCCTATCGATGACCGGGACACCGGAGTTTTGGAAACAATGAAAGGATCCCTTCTTGTCACAACTTTCACATCTCTCGCCTACGTTCCAAGCCTTCCAAAGGACAACAGCAAAAAACATTGGCTCGCCGCCCACAACCGAATCCCCGAGACACAACGAAAAGCCGAATTAGGCCAATGGATGATCCGGTCCACCGATGGCGGAATCACTTGGTCAGAGCGCTATCCTACCATCGTAAACAGCCCCCACGGCCCGACCCAACTTTCCGATGGCCGACTTCTTTATGCCGGTAAAAAGCTCTGGAGTGAAGGGAAGGAAATCGGGGTCTGTGAATCACACGATGATGGAAAATCATGGCAATGGCTCTCTGCCATTCCAACTCGCGAGGGAGATCGTCATCAAGACTACCATGAACTTCATGCCATCGAAACAGCCAGCGGCCGCCTCATTGTGCACATCAGGAACCACAACAAGGAAAACAATCGTGAAACCCTCCAAAGCGAATCAGATGACGGAGGGAAATCCTGGTCCAAACCCCATTCCATCGGAGTTTGGGGACTCCCTTCCTTTCTCACCCGCCTTCGCGATGACCGCCTCCTCATGAGTTATGGCCACCGCCGCAAACCATTTGGAAATCAAGTCCGCGTTAGCAAGGATCATGGCGCGACCTGGTCCACTCCACTCACCATCTCAGACGATGGTTCCTCCGGCGACCTCGGCTATCCCAGCACCGTGGAGCTCGATGACCATTCCCTCCTGACCGTCTGGTATGAAAAAATCCCGGGCAACCGTTTCGCAGTCTTGCGCCAAACTCGCTGGAAACTTTCTTAAAAAATCACCCTGTCTTTCTCGGAGACTTGCCTTCAAATTTCTGTTCAGCATCTCTTATGCTTTCCCACCTTGGTTCTCTCGATAAATACCCGGCGTCATACCAACAACTCTTCCGAATTGCTTTGTGAAAGCACTCTGGTCGCTAAATCCACAAGCCACCGCAATCTCAACCAAGCTCTTCCCCGTCGTCTCCAACAAATGGCAAGCTGAATCAATCCGACACCGACTGATGTATTGCTTGGGTGATAGCCCCAAAAGCCCCTCCATTCTCTGATTAATCTGATACGTCGATAAACCGGTCGCCTCGGCCAAATCACCCAGTCTCAGCGGCTCATCCAAATGACTCTTCACGTAGTCCATCACCACGGCCAGCGACTCTAAATCGCGGGGACTCGAAGCCACTCCGTCAATGTCCCGTGAAATCCCTGACAAGCCCTTTGCGCTTCCATCCCGCCCTTTTAACGGACGCTTCCAGGTCAGACACCAACCTTGTCTTCCGTCCGGATAAACATGCAATTCCAACTGGCTCCGGATCGCCGGACCACCAGCAAGAATAGCCCGATCCTGCCGTTCAAAATCTTTTCCCAACGACCCAGGAAAAACTTCGGCCGCCGTCTTACCCAAGAGATCATCCTTCGACTCCCTCCCACAGCGCTTCACCAAGGTTTCATTAACGAAGACGTATCGTCCCTCACCATCCTTCACAAAATACACCGTATCCTGAACATCATCAAAAACCTCCCCGCCTCCGAAAGGGGCAGTCAGGCTTTCCAAAAACTGCCTTTGTTCAAAATTCTTCACGCTCGATAACCATCAAAAACTTTGTGCGAAAAATATCGCTCCATACGATCAGGGAAGACCGTGACGACTCGACTTTCCTCACCCAATTCTCCGGCCACTTCCAGCGCCGCCGAAAAATTCAACCCCGAACTCGGCCCCACTGGAAAGCCCTTCGCCCACAACTTGCGCGTCACCTCCAAACAAGAAGCATCACTAATCTCCCATTCCTTTAAAAGATCGCACTTCCAACCCGAATAAATCTCGCTGATATCTTCTGCCACTCCCGGCACATCCGAGCTGAACTTTAGACTACAACACTCGAGATTTGAGCCGAAGAGCTCGCCCTGCCTTGGAATAGCCGCATTTGCCGTCACTCCACAACCCGCCGCTTGAAATGCTTCAAAGAGCCCCCTCAAGGTTCCTCCGGTCCCCACTCCGCTCACCACAGCATCAACACACCCACCCGGAATCTGACGTAGAATTTCGGGCCCGGTAAAAATCCGATGTGCCTCGGTATTGTCTTCATTCGCAAACTGACGACCCAAGAAATACCCTCCTTCTTCCGCAAATTCGGCCGCCGATGAGAGAACCTCGACCATCGTCCCGGGCACCCTTCGCACTTCGCCTCCATATGCTTTGATAATGCACTCCCTTTCCGAAGTCGCACTATCAGGAATGAAGGCCACAAATTTTAAACCCATCTGGCTACAAGCCAAAGCAAAAGCGATACTAGTCGACCCGCTGGAAGCCTCCACCACCGTATTACCCTCTCTTAATTTTCCAGATCTCCAGCCCTTCTCGAGAATGTGGCGAGCGATCCGATCCTTTGTTGAACCACTCGGGTTCATAAACTCCAACTTGCACCAAATCTCAGAACCACCATCTAGAGCCACTGGAACCAAGGGAGTCTCCGGAATCTGATGAATATATCTCGCACCTTCCGGAAGCACTCTTTTTCTTGCGGACATGCCACGTAGACTATCCATCCTCTCCCTTTTGTCAAAATTACCACCGATTTCTCTCCTTCGAGACAAGACAAAGCAACTCATACCGTTCATGTTCATTCCATGTCCAACGAACGTCCCATTTTTGAAGGTTGTATTCCTGCCCTAATGACCCCGTGTGAAACCAAGGGCTCCATCAACTACGACGCGCTCGTCGGAACTGCCAGAGACCTAATAGCACAGGGCATGCGCGGAGTTGTCTATTGCGGCTCAATGGGTGACTGGCCACTCCTCACCGACCAACAACGGATGGAAGGAATTAAGCGACTCGTCGAAGCTGGAATTCCGACTGTCGTCGGCACGGGTGCGCAAAATACCACTATCGCTGCCGCCCACGCCGCCCACGCTCGCGAAGTCGGTGCCAATGGCCTCATGGTCATCCCCCGTGTCCTCAGCCGTGGATCCTCTCCCGCTGCACAAGTTCATCACTTCAGCGAAATTCTCAAGGCAGGTGGTGACCTTCCTGCCGTGATTTACAACTCTCCCTATTACGGTTTCGAGACCAAGGCCGATCTCTTCTTCTCTCTTCGCGAAAAATTTTCCTCCCTCGTCGGTTTCAAGGAATTCGGTGGGGCCGACTCCCTCAGCTACGCCGCCGAGAACATCACAAGCCAGGACGAATCACTCATTCTCATGGCTGGCGTTGACACCCAAGTCTACCACGGCTTTGTCAACTGTGGAGCAACCGGAGCCATCACCGGAGTTGGCAATGCCCTCCCGAAAGAAATCCTCCGCTTCATCGAACTCTGCGAAGCCGCCGCCAAAGGCGACCCGCAAGCCCGCCGCTACGCACTCGAACTCTCTGAGGCCCTCACCGTCCTCTCTACCTTCGACGAAGGCCCCGACCTCGTCCTTTACTACAAAGAACTCATGGTCCTCGAGGGTCACACCGCTTACCAACACCAGCTTAATTCCTACGATCAACTGAGCCCCGCCCAAAAGCAATTCCTCCATAGCCAGCACACCCTCTTCCGCAACTGGTGGAGCAACTGGGAAGGCAAGTAACCAAAATACGACCCTTGCGCTTCAGTCCAAGCACCCCTCTTCAAGGTGAAAATCATCGACTCCCACACCGGCGGCGAGCCCACTCGCACCATCGTTTCCGGCCTCAACACTCCCCGCGGTGCCAGAGCCACCCGCGACTTTCTCGAGAAAGAAGCCGACTGGGTTCGAACAACCCTCATCAACGAGCCCCGCGGTTTCGACGCTATCGTCGGAGCCTGCCTCTGCAAACCCGAGGATTCCACCTGCGTCACCGGCGTTGTCTTCTTCAACAACCTCTCCTGCCTCCACTCCTGCCTCCACGGGACCATCGGCATTGTGAAAACCCTCGCTCATCTTGATCGCATTAAGCCCGGCGAGCATCGCATCGAAACCCCGATCGGAATAGTCACAGCTCTCCTCGCTGAAGACCATTCAATCACAGTGAAAAACATCCCTTGCTATCGCTTCGCCGAAGGCGTTGGAGTGATCCTGCCCGACGGCCAGAAAATCACCGGGGACATCTCATGGGGTGGTAATTGGTTCTTCCTTATCTCCAACCAAGGTCCTGAAATTAAAGCAGAGAACATCGCTGCTCTCACCGATTTCACCAAAACCGTTCGTGACTCCCTGCATGCCCAAAACATCACCGGCGAAAATGGCGCTGAAATCGACCACATCGAATGCTTCGCACCACCTCAACCCGGCATCGATGCCGATTCCCAAAACTTTGTCCTCTGCCCTGGCTCCGCTTACGATCGCTCTCCCTGCGGAACTGGGACCAGCGCCAAACTCGCCTGTCTTGCCGCCTCCGGCAAACTGACCGAAGGTGAGAGGTGGCATCAGGCTTCCATCATTGGCAGCGTCTTCGAAGGATCATTTGAATCTATTTCCGGCTCCGATAAAATTATTCCCATCGTTACCGGCCGAGCCTTCGTTACTGGCGAAACCACTATCATCATTCACCCCAACGACCCTTTCAAACACGGGATCCCTACCCCTTCTCCCCAGATCGGGGTTTAGTTCGAGAAACATATTACGAACTTTCATCCCTTCCGTAATTTCCATTCTTGGTTAATCTCTTTTTAGCATTCAAAATCCACTATCACTATGAACCTCACCGGACATTCCTTCATCGGCTCCTCCCGCGCTTCCGACAGCACCACGACCTTTCAAGTCACCAACCCTGCCACCGACCAACGACTCGAGCCAGCCTTCCATTCCGCTTCAACCGACGATCTCAAAAAAGCTGTCTCCCTCGCCACCGCAGCTTTCCAGACCTACTCCAAAATTGATTCCAAAACCCGCGCCAATTTCCTCCGCACCATTTCAGAAAAAATTAACGCCGCCGGCCCCGATATCACTCCTCGCATGATGGCCGAGTCCGGCCTTCCCGAGCCACGTTGCGAAGGAGAGCGCGGACGCACCGTGGGACAGCTCAACATGTTTGCCGATCTCATCGAAGAAGGATCATGGGTCGATGCACGCATCGAAACAGCACAACCCGACCGGGCCCCCATCCCGAAGCCCGACCTTCGATCAATGCGCCGTCCTCTCGGCCCTGTCGCTGTATTTTGCGCCTCCAACTTCCCTCTCGCTTTCTCGGTTGCCGGTGGTGATACCGCCAGCGCCCTCGCCGCCGGATGCCCGGTCATCGTCCGAGCCCATGCTGCCCACGCCGGCACAGCTGAAATCGTCGCTAGCGCCATCCAAGCTGCCGTTGCCGAATGCAAAATGCCCGAAGGCACTTTCTCTATGATATTCGATTCTGGCATCGAACTCGGTTCGGCCCTAGTCACCAACCCCGGCATCAAAGCCGTAGGTTTCACCGGCTCCCGTGCGGGAGGCCGTGCCCTCATGGACACCGCCGCCGCTCGCCCTGAGCCTATTCCCGTCTTTGCGGAAATGTCATCCGTCAATCCCATCTTCATTCTCCCCGGAGCGATGGCCGAGCGTGGCGAAGCAATCGCCCAAGGACTCGTTGGTTCCGTGACCCTCGGTGCCGGACAATTCTGTACCTGCCCAGGCCTCGTCTTCGGAAACACATCTGAAACATTCGAAAGCACTCTTAAAAGCGGCTTCTCCGAGGTTGCCCCTGCCACCATGCTACACAGTGGCATCCACCAAAACTTCATCAAAGGGCTCACCAAACTCCAAAGCCAAGATGGCGTCACTACAATTGAGCAAGTCAAATCGAACGAAGCTAACAAAGCCGGTGCCACCATCCTCAAGGCAAACGCCTCCCAGTTCATCAATAACCCCAAACTCAATGAGGAAATTTTCGGACCTTCTTCTCTTGTGATCGACTGTAGTTCAAAGGATGAAATGCTCGCCGCCGCCTCAAGACTTGAAGGCCAACTCACCGCCACCATTCATGGGACTGACGAGGAACTCTCCGAAGCCGGAGACCTTCTCCAGATCCTTGAACAAAAAGCCGGCCGCGTCATCATCAACAGCTTTCCAACTGGCGTCGAAGTGAACTCCTCGATGGTTCACGGCGGACCTTACCCCGCTACTTCAGACAGCGCCAGCACCTCGGTCGGAACCGGAGCTATTATTCGTTACACTCGTCCCGTCAGTTACCAAGGCTTCCCCGATTCTGGACTCCCTGCCGAGCTTCAGAACGCCAACCCTCTCGGTATCGCTCGCCTCGTGAACGGAAAACTCGAGTGTTAGAGGCTTTAGCCCAAGCCAAAGAGTCATGTCCAAGGAAGTTCTCATCGTTGGTGGCGGAGTCGTCGGCCTTTCCATCGCCTACTACCTCGCTTCGAACAATCACTCCGTCCGCATCATCGAGCGCGACGACTCCTTGACTAAAAGCTGTTCCGAAGGCAACGCCGGTATGGTGGTCCCGTCCCACTTCATTCCGCTCGCTGCTCCTGGCGTCATCTCTCAAGGATTAAAATGGATGCTCAATCCTAAGAGCCCATTCTATCTACGCCCTCGGCTCTCTCCTTCACTCGCTCGCTGGATCTGGCTTTTCACCAAGCACTCTACCAAAACACACGTTGCCAACACCCAGGAACTCTTGCGCGATCTCTCGCTCGAAAGCCGACGCCTGCACGTCGAACTCTCGCAAAATGAAGACTTCCCGCTCTTCCAAAAAGGACTCCTCATGCTCTGTCAATCGAACGCCGGGTTAGATGAAGAAGCCAAGGTTGCCGAGGAGGCACACACCCTAGGACTGGAAGCAGAGATCTGTGATCAAAATCGCCTAAAGGAACTCGAACCCAACGCCCAAATTAATGCGAAAGGCGGTATCTGGTGGCCGCAAGACTGCCATCTTTCACCTGGTAATTTCATCCAGGCTCTTCGTGATTCGATTCTCAAAAACGGAGGGAAATTCACCCCCGGAGAAGTCGAAAAACTGGAAGCAGATAATGGCAAAATTAAAAACGTTACCACCAAGTCCGGCGAAATCTACTCAGCCGAAACCATCGTTCTTGCCGGAGGCATCAACACCACCGAACTCGCAAAACAAGTCGGCCTCGCCCTTCCCATGCAAGGCGGCAAAGGATACTCAGTCACCCTCCCAGAACCCATCGCTAATCCACTTCTCTGCTCGCTTCTCAAAGAAGGACGGGTCGCAGTCACTCCCATGGGCGGGGCGCTCCGAGTGGCCGGAACAATGGAGATTTGCGGTACCGATACCTCCGTCAGCAAACGACGACTTCAAGGCGTCATTGAAGCCTTCTGCAAATTCTACCCTCAATATTCCCCGTCCGATTTCGAAAACCTCGAGCCTTGGGTCGGCCTCCGCCCCTGCTCGCCAGATGGCCTTCCCTACCTTGGGTTTGCACCTCAGCATGACAACCTGATCATCGCCACTGGCCACTCTATGATGGGCCTCTCACTCGCCCCCATCACGGGGAAACTTGTCGCGGACCTCGTCACAGGGAAAAAATCCGCAATCAATCTTGCGCGACTTTCTCCCGGGAGATTTTAACTCGCGTCCATTTCTTATACGGCTTGTAAACAGTCGGCGCAATCGACGACGGTGTCGGGCCCATCATTCATTGAGACGCTCCACCAACTCCTTAATTACCGGCATCATTCGGATGAGACGCTGTGAATGTTCCTCACGGGAAAATAGTGAATCGTCGCCCAACCTCACTTCGAGGACTCGATGATCTCCAATTTCGATTCTGGCATCCTCATTCCAAATCTCCGAGCTGCTTAGCGCATCGATTTTTGCCTTCAGCGAACCAGGAACCAAAAACCGAGGCGATCGTTTAGGTTCCACGTCTCCGGTCACCATCACGAAGCCCTTCATTGATTCACCTTCTTCGCCACATCGTTCCCAAATCCAGTCATCGAGATTTCCTTCCACTAGCGGAGGATAGAAGACAATCCTAACCCCGACTTCGGTCTGATGGGATGTGAGATATTCCGCAAAGCCAAATCCGAAAGCCGGACCCGAACCTCTTGACGCCTGCGGAATTGCCAGAACCACTGGCTCACGAGAATCCCGATCCCCAGCCTTAATCCAAATGGTTGACCAAAGGAGACCGTTTGCAGAATCAATCTGGTTACGAAAAATCTCGTAGCCAAGATTTTCAAAACCAAGGGTCCCGGCCGTCATCGCATTCAACCGTCGAAAAGCTTTCTGCCCAGCCTTTGTTCCAATCTCACGCTCTCCAATGAGATTATTCAGCTTAAGAAGATAATCGGACATCTCAGGCACCGTGACATCGCCCTCAAGTGGCTCTCCTTCTTCCTGATCCGCATTTACTCCCAAATAAAGAGCAACACAAATCGAAACGATGAGCAAAGCTGGAATCACCGCAAGCGCGATCTTAATTCCACTGGATTTCGAAGCTTCGGGTGTGTCGGTCATTCTGTAAACAAGAGTCCAATTTCGTGAGCTGCTCGCTCGTGAACGCCAGGTTCGCCGAGCCTCGATGCTGCTTTTATAAGAGCTCCTGATAACTTCGTCCGATCACCCTCATTCGCAAGTGCCTGACCTAACCAAAAAGCAACTTCATACGCATTCGCTTCATTTTGGATGAACTCACGTACCAATTCGCGCCCGGCTAAAATATTGATCAACCCAATAAATTCCAACTTCACCAATTGCTTTGCCATCAGGAAAGTGGGCCACGCCACCCGATAAACTAGGCAATAAGGCATCCCATAATAAGCCGCTTCCAAAGTCGCAGTACCACTGGCCACTACTCCGCAGGTCACTGTTTGCATCAGATGCTGACTCTGGCCGGTTTGCACCTCCACAAGGCCATCCGGCAAACCACTTGTTTCTATAAAACCTTCCATAACCCAGGCCACCTTTTCACTTGCCGCCGCAGCAACGAACCGAATTCCCGGACTTTCCCTCAACAAGCGCGCCGCCGATTCCAGCATCATCGGGAAAAGGCGGCTTACCTCCTTAATCCGGCTGCCAGGAAAGAGACCTATCAAATTTTCACCCCGGCTAGCATCGGTCCTCTTCTCCTCTAATTCATCGACCAAAGGATGGCCCAAGCAGCGACTTCGCAGACCCACTCTCTCAAATATCGGCACCTCGAAGGGAAAAAGACAAATCATCAGATCATGGGTCATCGCTATCTGGGGAATCCTTTTTTGGTTCCAAGCCCAGACTTGGGGAGCCACATAGTGGACAATCTTGGTCTTCGGCAGTTTCTTGTGAATCTGCTTCGCTAGTCGTAAATTAAACCCCGGATAATCAATCAGGAGCAAAATCGCAGGCCTTAACTCCAAAATTTCAGCGAGAGTCTCCTCGAACCGTTTCTTAAACCAACCATATCGTCGAAGAACCTCCCAAACCCCTACAACGGCGGCATCCTCAACCCAATCACGGACCAGTCCTTCCGAAAGGCGAGACATTTCAGGGCCTCCCAAACCCCGAAAATCAAAGCCCCCCGCTTCCTTTTGGAGTGCCTCCATCAACTCGGATCCATGAGTATCCCCACTCACCTCACCTGCAACCACATAGACTGTTCTGCTCGTCACCGAAACCAAGCTAGGGCAAGTAGCAAATATTCCAAACTGCAAATCACGTCACAAGGGCTTGCTTCTCCTTCGACTAAGCGTTAATTCCTACCTTCCAAGACGAATTATGTCCGAAAATAACGATCAAAACCCCGACAACGGCCCGAGCCCTATCGGTGAAATTTCGCAAGAGCCCTCAGCCTTCGAAGCCTTTCTTGATGCCAACCAAAAGAAGCTCATCATTATTGGGATTCTCGCAATTCTTTGCCTCGTAGGTTACGTCGTTGTAACCGGGTTGGAGAAGAAGGCCAAGGAAGACGCAGCCGCAGCCGTCGCAAACGCCCGCACCGGCCCCGAGTATCAGGCAATCAGTCAGGAATACGCCGGAAAAAACGCCGGGGGTTCTGCCATTCTTCTGAAATCACAGCTTCTTTGGGGCGACCAGCAACAACAAGAAGCAATCGAGGCCCTCGAAACCTTTGTTTCGGAATACCCCGATCACCCTGCTGTCGGTAGCGCCTACGCCAGCCTTGGATCTTATCAACAACAACTTAAGAAGTTCGACGAGGCCAAAGAAGCTTTCCAGAAAGCCGCCAATAGTGAATCAGCCGTATCTTCACTCGCTCTGCTTTCCTTGGGAGACCTTGCACTGCAAGCCGGTGAGGATGAAAATGCCGAGGAAATCTACAAAAAAATTGTCTCTGAATACGAGTCGTCCCACCTGCAGGTTAAATTGATGGCCCAAAACCGTCTCAAACTAATCAACGTTGAGTCACCTACCGAAAAACAATCTGAGCCACCTCAGCCCACAATCACACCGGGAGCAGCGACTTCTCCCATAAAAGTGCCTGGAATAACTCCAGAGCCAACTCCCACCCCCACCCCTGAAGCGCCAATCCCCAGCATCACCCAGCCTGTCGAAAAGCCAACTCAACCGGAAGCAGCCCAAGAGCTAGAAAAATCCTCCAAAGCTGAGACCGAGCCAACAACCGAAAAGAGTGCGGAGCCTGAACCTCCGACCGGTTCTTCTCCTGAATAATTCTCACTTCCTCACTTCCGACTTCACAAAAAGGCTGCCGTAGCTCATTTACCTAATACTAACCTCCATAACCAGTGTTCGAAAAAATAATCAGCAAAACCCCTGAGACTCCTCAGGCCCCACGTCCTGCGGCACCGTCCCGGACTCCTCAAGCCTCATCTGCGGCAGCTCCTGCCCAAGGTCGCCAGCAGGCTACTGCTCCTGTCAGCCCTACTGGCGGACAGCGCAATATCCTCAGCAACGACGTGCACATCAAAGGATCAGTCCGATTTACTGATGACCTCCTTGTTGATGGGCGGATCGAAGGCGAAATCAGCTCCGATGGCTCCCTCACCGTTGCCGAAAACGCCCATATTAAAGCCGAGGTCTCGACCAAATCCATCGTCATCTATGGAAAAGTTCATGGCAATATCACGTGCACTGAGAGAGTTGAAATCAAAGGCAGTGCCGAGATGGTTGGTGATGTCAAAGCAGGCACGATCTCCATCGAGCCCGGCGCAATCTTTGTTGGTAAATCCGAAGTCGGCAATCCTTCCTCCGTTCCCAAAAGAATCGCTCCGGTTCCTCAGAGTGGAGACAAAAAAAATAGGGATCACCAGGATAACAAAGCTCAGGATAACAAAGCTCAGGATAACAAAGCTCAGGATAACAAAGCTCAGGATAACAAAGCTCAGGATAACAAAGCTCAGGATAACAAAGCTCAGGATAATAAAGCTCAGGATAATAAAGCTCAGGATAAAGCCTCTTAGCGTTATCACTCCACTAATTCCTTGGCCTTCGATTTTTTCAAAGACAAGAGCAACAGGCCCCGCAAGGTCACTTGCCCTCTTTGTCAGCACTGCCAGCAGGAATCCCAGCTGGCGGTTTCCTCGTATTGTAAAGGATGCGACGCTTATTTGACCTTCGAGAAAGACGGTGAGATCAAAGCCCGCCCACAAGCTCCACCCGATCCTTTCGCCCATCGACCTCCGCAGCCGAAGGTGAAAATCGAATACAAGCCCAGAAAAGAAGTACCAGGCACGACTCCAAAGGAGCCCTCTTCCCCTCAAGCGGCCGAAATTGACCAAGACGCGACTCCATCAGCCACTCCTAAGCTTCCGGAATTATCGGAACCAGAGGAAGCTAGGAACACACTCCCTCTCCTACCCGATCCGTCACCTCCCGCGCCTCCCGCGCCTCCCGCGCCTCCTGCCCAAGACAATGAGTCTCCCTCAAGATATCAAGGAAACGAGGAAGAAAAAAATGTCCCAGTTCCCACCAAACTCGAAACCCGGGAAATCGCTTGTTTCGAATGTGGTGACACCCACCCGGCCAATGTTCGTGCCAATTCTTCCCAATGCCGGAGCTGCGGCCGTTTAATTTCGATGGAAAATCGCGAAATCAAAGACGCAATAAGCAGCTGCATTCAAACCCGTGGAGACGTTCATATCTACAAAAAGGGAATCGTTCATAGCGCCCCAATTCAGTGCAAAAATCTCATTGTCGAAGGTGATTTCACTGGTGACGCGGAATGTTCAGGCGACTTGATTTTGCGGCGCAACGGTAAAATTACCGGCAAAGTCACCTGCAGACGCCTTTTCGTGGAGAAGCGAGCAAAAATAGAATTCATCAACTCAGTCGTCATGGACGAGTGCACGATCGACGGGCTCGTCACCGGCCACCTCGCCTGCCGTGGCCTCCTCGCCCTTGAGAAAAAAGCCACCCTGACCGGCAACATTAAAGTCGGTCGCCTCACCGTCGCAGATGGAGCCAAACACACTGGCCAGATTCAGATGGGCGGTTTTTAGTTGTAGCTTCGCCCGGACCAATCTCGAAAATTTAAGCTATGTCAACCACCGCGCCTCTCCTTGATCTCAAAGAAGAAATTCTCCGTCTCAAAAAGGAAAAAAACGCTGTCATTCTCGCTCACAACTACCAGGTAGGTCCTCTCCAAGATATCGCTGACTATGTCGGTGATTCGCTCGGTCTCGCATACAGAGCCCAGGAAACTGAAGCAGACGTCATCGCCTTCTGCGGTGTTCATTTCATGGCTGAAACCGCCAAAATCCTGAACCCCAAGAAAACAGTTGTTCTCCCCGACAAAGACGCCGGATGCTCCCTTGAGCAAGCCTGCCCCGCCGACAAACTCGAAGCCTTCCTGAAGGAAAATGAGGACAAGAATTACTACGTCATCGCCTACATCAATTGCTCTGCTGGAGTGAAGGCGCTTTGCGACGTCATCTGCACCTCGGGCAATGCTCCAAACATCGTCAATCAGGCTCCAAAAGATCGGCCAATCCTTTTCGTCCCTGATGAAAACCTCGGCCAATGGGTCGTTGAACAAACTGGTCGTCAAATGGATTTGTGGAAAGGTAATTGCTACGTCCACGTTGAGTTCACCCAGCAATCCATCCAAAAGATCAAGGACGAGTATCCGGATGCCGTGGTCGTCGCCCACCCCGAGTGCCCCAAAGCAGTGCGACTCCTTGCCAACGAGGTTTGTTCGACGGAGAAGATGATTCACTTCTGCAACAACACACCCGCTCAAAATATTGTTGTTGTCACCGAATCAGGAATGCTTCACCGCCTCCAAAAAGAGGTTCCCCATAAAAACCTCATTGCTGGCCCAACCGATCACTGCGCGTGCGCGGATTGCCGCTACATGAAAATGAACACTTTAGAAAAACTTCATGCCTGTCTCGACAAGCTCGAACCTAAAGTCGAGCTCCCTGAAGAAATTCGCAAAAAAGCCGAAGTTTCACTCATCCGCATGCTTGAACAGTCCAAATAGGCTTGGGCGGTTTCTCATGCTCAAAACTCACCGGTGTTATTCGGTAAAGGAACTCTGCCATTTAGCATGGCCAACGAAAAAGGGAACAAAGCAACCCAAAGGGATCCCGAAATAACTTAAGTCACCTAGCTCACATTCCCGGCCGAGCAGCTGAACTCGCTCGTCGCTTGTCAATCCCTCAAGATCTGCCATAGGGTCGCCGTATGCCTACCAGCCCATTTCAGGTCGCAATCGTCGGACGCCCGAACGTCGGGAAGTCCGCGCTTTTTAATCGTCTGGCCGGGCGACGCATCGCAATCGTTCACAATCAGCCGGGCGTTACCCGCGATCGTATCGCTGCGCCGTGCCAAGCAACCGAGACTTCCTGCGAACTCGTCGATACCGGTGGCATCTGCGCGGTCAACGAAGATGGCTTTTCAAACGCCGTCACTTTCGAGGCCCGGATCGCAATGGAGTCGTCTGACCTCATTGTCTTCGTCGTAGACGCGCGCGCCGGCATCAACCCGATCGACGAAGAGGTGGCACAACTCCTTCGTAAATCGAATCCCAACGTCATCCTCGTGATGAACAAAGCCGACAGCGCGGACCATGACAATACCGCCAGCGATTTCGCCCGACTTGGATTTGGATCTGGTATCCCCACCTCCGCCGAACATGGACGAGGCATGAACATTCTCACCGAAACCATCGACGAGGAACTCTCAAAACTGGAAGTGCGTGAACAGGAAGAAACCAACCTCGATGACTTGAAGGATGGCCTTAAGATTGCAGTTGTTGGGAAACCGAATGCCGGCAAGTCTTCTCTCATCAACGCTATTCTGAAAGACGATCGGACCATTGTCTCCGACGTCGCCGGAACCACTCGTGATGCTGTCGATATCCCTTACGTTTGGGCAAACGAAAAACACAACCTCATCGATACCGCTGGGCTTCGAAAACGTTCCAGCATGGAAGATTCCATCGAGGTTTTCTCGGCCATGAGAAGCGAACGTTCCATCCGTCGGGCCGACATTTGCCTTCTTGTGGTTGATCTCGCAGCCGGGGTTGCCGCACAAGATCGAAAGATCGCCCGCTTAATCCAGCAGGAGAAAAAACCATGTCTCATCATTGCCAACAAATTTGACCTCTTCCATCCCGAAGGTCAAAAGGCCGCACGCATAGAAGCCGCAGAAGACCATCTTCGTCGCGAACTTTTCTTCCTAGATTACGCTCCCTTCGTTTGCGTCTCAGCCATGAAGGGGCACGCCATTCAACACATCTTCAAGACCATCACCCGCATTCGCGACAATGCTCAAAAGATCATCGGAACCGGCCCTCTTAACCGACTTCTACAAGACTCCTTTATCAAAAACCCGCCACCCGAGCACAAGCGCCACCGCAAGCGCATGAAACTCTTTTACGCTACTACTGCCGTCAACGACCGCTACCAAGCGATCCCGGTTCCCGAATACATCCTCTTCGTGAACGACAAGCACCTTATCGTGGAATCCTTTCAAAATTATCTGATCAATCAGATTAAGGATAAACACCCCACCGATGGACTGCCTATCCCCCTATCCTTCCGGTCGCGGAGTAAAAAAGACCGGTTCGAACGCTCCTAGTTGGAGCGAAAGACGAGCACTTTTACCATAAAAAGCAGTAACCTCGCTCTTTCCTTTTTCCTTCCGCTTCAGCACTGGGCAAGGCATTCTTCAGTTACTGGTATGGCTTTGCTCGACGTCAGAAATCTCACCACCCGCTTTCACACCCGAAACGGAATCGTTCACGCGGTCGAAGATGTTTCTTTCGCTCTCGAAAAAGGCGAGACTCTAGGCATCGTTGGAGAATCGGGCTCCGGCAAATCAGTCACCTGCTACTCTTTGCTCGGCCTGATCCCCCAACCTCCGGGAAAAATCCACTCCGGAACCGCCATGTTCGAAGGGACTGATCTTCTCAAGGCGAATGAAAAAACTCTTCGCAAGATTCGAGGAAAGAAGATCTCAATGATTTTTCAGGATCCCATGACCTGCCTGAACCCGGCTCTCAGGATTGCCACCCAACTTACCGAGCCACTTGAACTACATGAGGGAATGAAGGGGAAACCCGCGCTTCATCGAGCCATCGAAGCTCTTGAGGAAGTCGGCATTCCAGATGCTGCGAAACGAATTAAATCCTACCCGCACGAATTTTCCGGCGGCATGCGCCAACGCGTCATGATCGCGATGGCTTTAATCACCCGCCCTGAGGTTCTCATCGCCGACGAGCCCACGACCGCTCTTGATGTGACCGTCCAAAAGCAGGTTCTCGATCTAATCAAGGACCGTCAGGAAACCCTCGGCACCGCCGTAGTTCTCGTGACCCACGACTTGGGAGTTGTTTCCCAAGTGTGTGACAAAGTAAACGTCATGTATGCCGGCCGCATCGTAGAATCGGCAACTGCCACCGACCTCTTCGCTGATCCGCGTCATGCTTACACCCGTGCTCTGCTCAAAAGCATTCCAGCAATGCACGAGAAAGGTGACACCCTTTACACGATACCTGGACTTCCTCCCAATCTAGACGCTCCTCCCTCGGCGTGTTCGTTTCAACCCCGCAATACTTTGGGAGACAGCTCTCGTTGCCTCTCAAATGAAGCGCCACAACTCGCAGAAATTGTTCCCGGACATCACGTGCAGAATTGCCCCGGTTGTCTCGCTTCCTGATCATTATGGAACTTCAGGTCGATCGGTTTATCCTCTACCTCGCCACCGAGCGGGGCCTCTCGACCGCCTACCAACTCTCTGTTCGACAAACTTTAGACAAGCTTCTCGAATGGGCTGCCAAGCAGGGACAAGAGAACTGGCGGGACCTCGGCACTGATGAACTTTCATCCTTTCTTAGCCACCTTCGCAAAGCTGAACTCGATGCCTCCTCTTTGCGCATCGCGCTTGTTCATTTAAAAATCTTCTTCCGCTTCCTCCAAAAGCGCAACCATATCGAGATTGATCCGGCGGAACCCCTCCTTGCACCCAAAACGACAGCCAAACTCCCGGAAACACTGAATGCCGAGACAGTTGGACAACTGCTTGCGTCGATCGATCCCGGAAAAAAGCTCGGTAAACGCGACCTCGCACTGCTTGAGCTTTTCTATGCTTCGGGGCTGCGGCTGTCGGAGATGTGCAACGCACGACTCGAATTTCTGGATCTCGAGGACCATTTCCTGCGTATTACTGGCAAAGGTAATAAAACTCGGATCGTCCCAGTTGGAGGAAAGGCTCTTGCTGCTTTGAAGCGCTACCTCGCCAGCGAGCGCCCCAATCTCGTCACGCGTAAAACGTCCTCACACGTTTTTCTTTCGGTTCGCGGAGGTCCACTCTCTCCCGATCGTGTCCGCCAGATCGTCAAAGAAAGAGCGAAACAAGCCGGAATCGATCAAAATATCTATCCCCACCTGCTCCGTCACTCCTTCGCAACTCACCTCCTTGAAAACGGGGCAGATCTCCGTGTGATCCAGGAACTCCTTGGGCACGCTGACATCTCAACGACCCAAATTTACACCCACGTAGATCAAAAGCGTCTCAAAGCCGTCCACAAAAACTTCCACCCCAGGGGATAAAAAACGCCCCACTGCCGAAGCGAATGGGACATTTAAAAGTTAGACAAGAAAGCTCTTTAGCTCAGAGATCACTTCTTACCCTCAGTTTTATTAGGGCGCGGAGGCGTTTTTTCGGAAACTGGGATATTCTGACTTGAAGATTGCTCATCAACCTCCTTCGGTTTTGTCTCATCTGAAGATGGAAGCATGCTACGACGCGGTGGCAAGAAACCTTCAGCTTCACGGGTATTCTTGCTGATCCCACTGTAATCCGAGCGGAACAAATCAACTTCAGACTGACTGACCATAATTCGAGGCTGAATCATAATGATGAGTTCTGATTCGTTACTAGTGATATCATTACTGCCAAAGATGCGGCCGATGCCGGGGATCCGGCTCAGAATCGGAATCCCGCCGCTAGCGTCTGAACTCGTTGTAGTCATAATACCACCAAGGATAACGGCCGAACCGTCCTGTACTGTAACTGAGGTGGAAAGCGATTCGGTATTAATATCGGGCACCCTTAGATCACCGACCTGTCGGAGTGTTCCCACTGAATCTCGCACTAGCGAGATTTCAAGAGTCACTTGATTGTCCGAGTTAATGAGGGGCTGAATCTCCAACTCTAACTGCACGTCCCGATACTCAACATTAGTGTTGATACCACCTTGATTGTTACCCCCAGTGAAGGTGCTAGAAGGAATAGCGATTCGCTGACCGGAAGTCAGAAGTGCCACCCGGTTGTTCCGGGTTGTGAGCACCGTGCGCTCCAGAGTTTGGAACTTGGTCTCAGTTTCCAGAGCATTGACGAAGACTCCAAAATCATCTCCGAGAAGCCCATAAAGAGAAACCCCATTTCCAGCTGCGCCATTGGCGCTCAAAACAGCACCAAGATCACCAAGAGTAGTCGGATCGATGATTGAAGGCACCCCTCCAAAGCTCGCAGAACCCGCAGCGGAAAAATCAGAGCCGGTATTCTTAAGAGCTTGTGCTAAGTCGACGCCAAAATTCAGGCCATCTCCGATCCCATAACTACCAACCACGGCCGAGAGAGCAACTTGCTGAGCCTCCGAATCAAGATCCGTGATTAGATCGCGGACAAGCTCGATATGATGCGGAGGACCATTTACAATAATAGTATTCGCGACATTATCTGCCACAAGCAAGGTGCGCCCCCCCACAAGCCGGGACTCCGGCTCGGTCGGGATCGTCTGCTCCTGAATACTAGTTCGTGATCCGTTAGCCCCACCTTGGCCACCCTGTTGTCCGGTTGTCCGATTAGTGGTGCTATTACGACTACTGAGGTTATTGCGGCTAGTGCTATTTTGGTTGGTTGAGGTACGACTTCCTCCCTGCCCCGACGCGCCGTCCCCAAGGGTGGCAGTAATCCCATTCTCCGCGATGTTGAGGAACTCGGAAACTCGGAGATAGCGGAGCCTGAAAGTCTGGCGAGTGTTACCACTACTGGGCTGATCAAAGCTATGGATCATAGCCTCAGCAGCCACCAAATCGGCCGGGCGACCAAAAAGTAAAATCCGGCTTGTCCGGCGAACCCCGATAATGCGGATCGGAATTTCTTCGCCCGCCGTTGATGCTCCAGCGGCGACAGGGGTTGGTGGCGCTGAAGTAGAGCGGGTTGTCCTAGTTGTCTGGCGGCTGTTGCCCTGTTCGTTGTAGATCTCGTTCATGCGCTCGGCGATCTCATCGACATCACCGTAAACAACTTCGACCCACTTTTCGCCAACCGAAGTCGGCACGTCGATCGCTTTCTGAATCTTAATCATCTGGCGAATGAGGGAAGCATTCTCGGTGATAATCAACGAAGAGGCATTCGGGACTGCCGCAATTGTTCCGGAAGCACTCAACTGCCCCAAGGAAGACTGAAGAACCTTCACCGCTTCCTCTGGCTTAAGGTATTTGAAAACCATCTGAAACATCACAAGCTGGTCATCAACCGGGAGCTTGTATTCGTCATCGTAGAAATCTTTTGGCACCTGATTCGGACTCGTAATCGGTCCTGAAGGCACTAAACGAACGATATCAGGCTCTTCCGGAATCGGAATCATTGCGAGCCCTTCAGCAAGCAAGGTCAGTTGGAGGAACCTTGCCGCTTCCTTATTAGTCAAAGGGCCTCGCATCGTGAAAGAAACCTCACTTTGGGCGACATTATTAGTCATAATGACACGCTTCCCGCTGAAATCCTCGTAAAGTTGAGCAGCCTTAAGCGCTAGAATATTAGCCTCGTTGATCGAATCATTGGCAGTAACAATGATTTGATTAGGATCGACCCTCCGACCTTTAATCGGAGTTATTGCAGGTGTTTCGCCAGGCTGGACCTCCGCAACAGGTGGAACAGGTTCCGGAACCGGAGGAAGCGGGGTGGCTTCCTCCCCGGGAGCAGGTGGTGCGGGAGTAGGTGGCGCAGGAGTGGGTTCTTGAGCTAGAATTCCGGCGGTAAGACCGAGAAGAAGAGATAGAGCAAATTTCATAACTAGAGTGGACTGGATAAAATAGATTCGAGTGATTGTTTACTTTCGGGGAACGTAGCGAACTCTTGGTTTCGAGGTAGAACCGGAAGACTTGGTAGA